>JAQUTS010000021.1 GCA_028694275.1 Candidatus Gastranaerophilales bacterium | reverse complement strand
GTCAACAACAACTATTGTTTCATCAAGAACATTTTGATTTACTTGTTTTTCTTCATCTGTTTTTGATTCTTTTTTTACTTCTTTTTCAGAATGAATATCTTTTTCATCTTTTTCATCTTTTTTATCAGAGCTTTTAATCTCTTTTTCTTTAGTATCAGAAGATTGAATTTTTTGCTCTTTTGAATAATCTTTTACAGACTCTTTATCATCTTTATATTTTTGATTATCAATGCCTGATTCTTGTTTAGAACTAAAATCTTTGCTCACAGGATGGTTACTTTCTGAAACAGAAGAAACCGTACTCGCAACAAAATTGGTAGTAGGAGCAGATGTAAACATTTTTTGGTAATCAAATTGATTTTTGAACTGTGTATTGAATTGGTTACTGAAAATACTTGAAAACTGATTTGAAATAGTAGAAAAATCCAAAGAAGTATCAGTCTTCTTTGAAGTTTTTTCTGTTGCAAACTCAGTTTTGCTATTTAATGTATCGTTCAGTCCAATGGTCATTTAGTTAACCTTTTCCCCGCGGCCCAGTCTAAATCTGGCCTGTGTTATATCCTCAAGTTCTTTTTGCTGTTGAAACTCAAACTCTACAAGAAATTCTCTATGGTGCTTTTCTTTTAGTTTTTCAAGCATCTTTGCCGCTTTTAGGGCTTCGATTACTTCTTGTTGTTTGGCTTCGAGCTCTTGTTCCGTATCAGAGATGATTTTGTGCTGGTTTTGGATATCGCCTGATAACTTATCTATATAGTCCTGATGGATTTTTATAGAAACAAGATCAATGTTTTGGCTATTGCCAAGCATCGTCTCAAGAGCAGATTTTGTGAGATTTTGCGAATTTATAAGCATTTCGAGCTTATCTGTCTGCTGTTTGAGGATTGATTGAATTTGTGCCATCTCAAGCTGTCTATCTTCGAGCTCTTTTTGACGTTTATCCAATACAATTTGAAGTTTAAATTTAAATTTTTTCACTTCAACCTCTATCCCACATAGCTTTATTCAAGCTGATATATGAAGATTACAACATGTTCTGCTATCCCTCATCCTCTAAAAAGACCATTTCCGCCATGTTCACTCAAGTAGGGGCTTACGCCAAAAAGCAAAAGCTCCCGATACAAAACTTTCTTTATGATGTACAATAAGTGATGTAGATATGATGAGGGTTAGTTTACTCTAGTCTCAAATTTTGAAAACATGCACAATTGTACTCAGAAAGGTTTTTTTATGTATAAAGAGGATTGTATTTTTTGCAAAATAGCACAAGGCCAAATCCCTTCAACAAAAGTTTTTGAAAATGATGAAATTTTGGCCTTTCGCGATATCAACCCAAAAGCCCCGACTCATATTTTGATCATCCCAAAAGCCCACTACGAAACCCTCTCTGATGTGGATAATGAGACACTTTTGGGCAAACTTCTGCAAGCAGTGCAACAAATCACAAAAGGCCTTGAAATAGAGCATTATCGCACCGTTATCA
Source organism: Candidatus Gastranaerophilales bacterium (assembly GCA_028694275.1). GTDB lineage: Bacteria > Cyanobacteriota > Vampirovibrionia > Gastranaerophilales > CAJFVJ01 > JAEWLZ01. Next base: position 15,539 of record JAQUTS010000021.1, on the reverse strand, counting down.
ACAATGGCTCAGGTGCCGGACAAGAAGTTTTTCACATGCATTTGCATATTTTGGCAGGACGAAAGCTTGATTGGCCACCGGGATAGAGGAAAATAAAAATATCTTTATTTTTACGCGCCGAATTTTTCTTCTGCGAGCAAAATAGCACCGAGCATACCGGCATAATTACCAGCCTGAGCGCGTAACAGTCTCACTTTTGATGCAGCTGCAAGCTCTTTATTGAGTCTTTCTTCAAGCTTTCTAAGGTCTATACAATCCACCATGCCGCCTGATATAACAATACTTTCAGGGTCAAAAATATTCCCCAAAGCAATAAGCCCTTTCAAAACGAGATTTTCCCATCTTTCGTGGATTTGTTTGCAAAGTGCATCGCCTTGTTTTTTACCTTCGATAATATCAAAAGATGTTATTTCATCGATGTTTTTATCTTTCAAAAACCCTCTTTCTTTTGCAGGAACTTCAAGGGTCATTTCTTTGGCATTAATAGCATACCCTGTGCCTGAAGCATAAGCCTCCCAACAATCATAAGCCCCGCAGGTGCATTTGCGTTTTGGGTTTTCTGATATTTGCATATGTCCGACTTCAGCAGCCACGCCTGTTTTGCCTTTGAGCAAATGTCCGTCAATAATAATCCCGCCGCCGATTCCTGTGCCGAGTGTAACAGTGATGGTATTTTGTTGCCCTTTTGCCGCACCGATTTTATACTCTGCATAAGCCGCTGCGTTGGCATCATTTTCTATCAAAACATCAAGACCAAAGCGGCTTGATAAAACCTCTTTAAAATCAATTGTATTGTACCCATCAGGCATATTGCCCGTTGAACCGATAATTTTATCGCCTTCTTTGTTGACAGCTCCGGCTGTTGCAATGCCGACGAATTTGACTTCAGGGTATTTAGCAAGAATTTTTTCAATGCTTCCTGTCACAATGTTCAAAAGCTCTTCTTTTGTATCAGGTGTAGAAAACTTGAACGGATCGCCAATCATATCACCGTCTTTTAAAACAGCGATGTAGATTTTGGTACCGCCGATATCAATGCCGATTGAAGTATTTGTCATATCTTACCCCTTTATGGATTCTTGTTCTTGCTCAAACTCTGCACTATTATCAATCAGACCTGTCATATCACAGACCTGTTTTTTCCATTCTGTCATAATCTCATCAACTTCTTTTTCATGAGAAATCACTGTTCCCATTTTGATTATCATATTGCCTTCGAATGGTTTTTTCGCAATTTTGTAATCTTTAAGAATGATTCCTACAGGCAAAATATCCGTTTTGGTCAATTTTGCAAGCGTGATAAAACCTTTATTTACCTTATTGAGTTTGTCATTACGGCGACGACCGCCTTGAGGAAAAAGAGCCATCGTCCAATGTTTGCTTGCCAAAGCAGCCTTTGCAGTTTTAATTGTTGATGCGGCAAGTTTTTCGCGGTTTACGGCAAAAGCCCCAAGCCACCAAATCAAAGTGCGCAAAACAGGAATATCAAAGAGTTCTCTTTTGGCCATATAAGCAACTGTCTTGCCCTCTGTGCCAACTGCCGCGGCCACAGCAGGAGGATCCAAAAGAGATGTATGATTTGCCGCAAGCAAAATAGATCTGTCTTTTGGAATGTTTTCACGCCCTTGTACTTTTAGATTGTACATTATTGTATAAAATGGCCAAAAGAAAAAATAAATACAAAATCTTTGAAAAAATGTCGAAAAAAATGTATAGTCTGTTGCTTCTCTTTTGGCAAAATTTTTGCTCATTTTGCTATTACCCTCTAACGCGTTCTTCCTGTAACAATATTTTAGCAGAAAAAACAAAAGGTGGGGAATTTTTAGTTACTTTGAAAACCTTCCAAATAATCAAAAAAATTGTTTATTATTCCCTTTAAGAGGTTTTTCTTTGTATAAATATCTATCTGTAAGTTGTCCATATCTAAAAGGCTGAGTACATCTTGCCTCAGCTGTTCCAGTTGTTCTTCTTTATTCATTCCCACCTCGTCACTTTATCTTTACTTCTATCTCGTTCGCGAATGCGATAATCTGATAATACAATTAAACTTAATTTTATGCAATATGAAGAAAAGAAAAAATTAATCTGCAAAATAACTGGCAAAATCACCAAACAATTAAGAGGAAATAAAAGTCAGTTTTTATTCGGTTCTGAAAATGATATTTCAACCTCAATTTTAAATACGCTTGAAAAAGGTAATAAAGACCCCCAATTAACTACCGTATTTAAAATAGCCGAAGCCTTTAATATAAAACCATCAGAATTAGTGGCTTTAATAGAAAAAGAATTACCTGAGGGGTTCTTTTTGATTGAAAAATAAATTCCACAAATGCCTTCCAGGCAGGGGTACTTTTTTTAAAAAAAGTACCATAAAAAACCTTCGCCTGTTGCGTTTTTCTCATATTTCTTAGCACTCATTACGCTAAAGCTTACAATGCCTCGCTTTGCTCGTTATATGTTCTTTTTTAACTTCTAGCAAAGTACTGGCGCGCTTCCCCTCCCCTCAACCGAAGGGGAGGGCGCTTCATTTCGTTTAGAAATATGGCAAAACTATACAAGGCGATACGAGATATCTTTGTTTCAAACCCGCCTTCTGGAGTGCTTTTAAGCATTGTAGGCGAAATCGAGCGAAGTGGGGCGAGAACTGCTTGGCGAGCCTAGCGAGATGAGCCGTAAAATGCTTTAAACACGAAATCAGGCGGGAGTTTTTGTGGAGCTTTTTTAAAAAAGCTCCCGCCCACCGCGCAGGTGAGAACCGCTAAGATGCTGAAATAAATTCAGCATGACAATCTACTGTCATTGCGAACGCAGTGAAGCAATCTCTATTTTTCAGATTGCCGCGTCGGGCTTTGCCCTCCTCGCAATGACAAAATTATGATTTATAAATCCACTTTTTGACATCTAACATAGCCCCGCCATCATCCCCTCAAACTCAGGGAAAGAAATATCCACCCATTCAAACTCACATATCTCAATCGGACTATCCCCCACCATGCCCGCAATGTACATACTCATTGCGATACGATGATCATGGAATGTATCAATTGTTGCACTGCCACGGAGATTTTGTTTGCCCTCTATTATGAACCCATCGGGGGTTTCTTCCATTTCAACACCCATTTTGCGCAATTGCTCTGCCATAACGGCAATTCGGTCTGATTCTTTTGCACGTAGGTCTTCCGCATCTTTGACGATTGTTTTGCCATTTGCTTGTGTTGCAACAACGGCAATAACAGGCAATTCATCAATGAGCCTTGGAATCATTGCCCCTTCTATCGTTGTACCTTTCAAGTCTGATGTTTTGACGCGAATATCCCCGACAATTTCACCGCAAACTGTGCGCTCATCGAGTATTTGGATATCTGCCCCCATAGCCTTGAACACATCCAAAATTCCTGTGCGAGTTGGGTTAAGGCCTACATTTTTGATAATGATATCAGAATTGGGCACAATCAAAGCTGCCGCGATAAAAAACGCAGCTGATGAAATATCACCCGCAATATGAATAGGACAAGGAGTAAGTTCAGATTGAGAGATACTCACTTTTGTCCCGTCAGTATTTATATCGGCACCGAGATAGTCAAGCATAATTTCCGTATGATTACGCGAAACATAAGGCTCTGTGACTGATGTCACTCCCTCTGTGCCAAGCCCTGCAAGCAAAATACAGCTTTTGACCTGAGCTGATGCGATAGGGGAGGCATAATCAATCGGATGAAGTTTTTTACCGCGAATAGTCAAAGGAGCCTTGAAATCATTTGATTCAATAACAGCTCCCATTTGCTCCAATGGAGTAATAATACGCTTCATTGGGCGTTTTTGCAGACTCTGATCACCTGTTATGACCGTATCAAAAGGTAATCTTGCCAAAACGCCTGACATCATACGGATTGTGGTACCTGAATTACCTGCATCAAGCATGCAAGAGGGTTTTTGAAATTCTTTCGGGGATTTTAAAATGAGATTTTTGTCAGTTTTAAAATCAATTTCAACGCCAAGAGCCTTTAACACCCCAAGGGTTGAATGGCAATCTTTTCCCGATGAAAAGTTGAAAATCTCGCATTTGGCATGCGTCAAGGCTGAAAAAACCGCCGCACGATGAGAAAGTGACTTGTCGGGTGGAATCTCGATTGTGCCTTTGAGTCCTTTTTGGCAAGGTGTAACAATTTTGTTTATATTAGCTTGATTATTTGTCATGCTTTAATTAAACTATAATCAAGAGCAAAAACAAAGGCTCTTTTTTAATGTTCAATTTAATAGACCGTACGGCTTGACTTTGCTTAATGTTGGGCATACTATGAACCATACGGTAATTACTAGAAATAGGTATCAAAAATGGGCGCAAAGAAAAAAGACAAACAAATAACATTAGCATGTGAAGAATGCAAACGCAGAAATTACATCACAACAAAAAACAAAAAGACAATAAAAGAAAGACTCGAGATCAGCAAATATTGTCCTTTTGACAGAAAACATACAACTCACAAAGAAACAAAATAGGCGAAGATGCGCCTTTAGTTCAGTTGGTAGAACGTCGGTCTCCAAAACCGGATGTCGAGGGTTCGAGTCCTTCAGGGCGCGATTTGCCGAAGAACCAAAAAAGAAAGGACACGTTGTGGAACAAGCCAAATCAGCATTAAAAGAATACTTCAAAGGCGTAAAAGCCGAATGGTACAAAATCACTTGGCCACAAAAAAATCAGATCGTTGTCCAAACAATCACAACGGTAGCGGTTGTTTTCTTTTTTACAACGATAGTCTACTTATTAGACATCATATTCAAAGGATTATTTAGTTTTATTCCAGGTAGGTAAACAAATGAGTGAAGAATCAAAAAACAAAAAAAGGTGGTACATAGTCCACACATACTCAGGTCACGAAAACAAGGTTAAAAAGAACCTTGAAAAACGTATCGAGTATTTGAACTTGACCGATAGGATTTTCCGTATCGAAGTACCGCAAAAAACTATCACCAAAGTTAAAGACGGCAAAAAACAAGACCGCGAAGAAAAAATCTTCCCGGGATATGTTTTGGTCGAAATGATTATGGATGATGAAGCTTGGTACATTGTTCGCCACACGGCCGGTGTGACCAAGTTTGTCGGAACAAGCAAAAAACCTATCCCTGCGAAAGAATCTGAAATCAAAAAGATTCTTCACCGCTCACAATCTCAACCAAAAGAAATCAAAATCGACGTTTCTGTCGGCGACAAAGTCCGCATCGTTTCAGGACCTTTTGCAGATTTCGTTGGGGATATTACAGAAGTTTATCCGGACAAATCAAAAATCCGTGCTTCTGTTTCAATCTTCGGTCGTGAAACACCTGTTGAGCTTGAATATAACCAAATTCAAAAAGTTTAGTATAAATTATGTGGAAGGGCTCACGCCCGCTTGAACCACAAAGGAGATAAAAATGGCAAAAAAAGTTATAGGAAAAATCAAACTTCAAATCGAAGCCGGCAAAGCTAATCCGGCACCACCGATTGGTCCTGCTTTGGGTCAACACGGTGTTAATATTATGGATTTTTGCAAACAATACAATGCAAAAACTCAAGATCAAGCAGGTCTTATCATCCCTGTAGAAATTACAGTTTATGAAGACAGATCATTCTCTTTCATTACAAAAACACCTCCGGTGCCTGTTTTGATTAAAAAAGCATTAAACCTAAAAAGTGGTTCAGCTGTTCCTAACAAAACAAAAGTGGGACAAATCACTTTGGCTCAAATCGAAGAGATTGCAAAGACAAAAATGCCTGATTTGAATGCAACTACAATGGAAGCTGCTGTTCAAATGGTAAAAGGTACTTGCCGCTCAATGGGCGTTACAGTAGCTGAGTAACGGTAACGGATTTTGGCAAGACTGAGTGCAAAGCACAAATGTCATGAGATTTTTGATGAAAAGTCAAACCGCCAAGGATCCAATACAATCCCCAAGAAACACAGTACACAGTAAGTATTTAACAAAGTGGAAGGGCTCACGCCCGCTTGAACCACAAAGGAGATAAAAATGGCAAAATTGACAAAAAGACAAAAACAAATATTAGAATTGATGGAAAGCCTTGATCAGCCAGCTTCATCAAAAGAAGCGATTGCAAAACTGAAAGAAGTTTCTGCTGCAGTATCAAAATTCGATGAAACTCTAGAAGCTCATATGCGTCTTGGTATCAACGTAAAACACGCAGAACAACAAGTTCGCAGCACAACAATCCTTCCTGCAGGCACAGGTAAAACTGTAAGAATCTGCGTTGTGGCAAAAGGTGAAAAAGTAAAAGAAGCCTTGGATGCAGGTGCTGATTTTGCAGGTACTGAAGATATCGTTGAAAAAATTTCAGGCGGCTGGTTAGAGTTTGATACTTTGATTGCGACTCCTGATTCAATGGCTCTTTTGGGCAAATTGGGTAAAGTTCTCGGACCAAAAGGATTGATGCCAAACCCAAAAACAGGTACTGTAACAGCCGATGTTGCAAAAGCTGTTAAAGATGCTAAAGCCGGTAAAGTTGAATTCCGTGCCGACAAACAAGGTATGGTTCACGTTCCTGTTGGAAAAATGAGCTTCTCAGAAGAAGACTTGTTGAAAAACTTCATGACCTTGGCTGATGCTATTATCAAAGCAAAACCTTCTGTAGCAAAGGGTACTTATTTGAAGTCAGTTTACTTGACTACAACAATGGGCCCTGGCGTACAGATTGACGCCAAAAACCTTACTCAAGAAACAAAAGAATTTTCTGCATAAGAAAATAAACATATTAAACAAAAAAACCGGCTCAATCGAGTCGGTTTTTTGTTTTGACTGTACTTGTCTTTTGTTTCACAGTTTACAAAAGCCAAAGCTCACACTTCGTCTCTTGCATCACATCCGTGAGATGTTCTATCCCATAGCGATTTCGTACCTTTGAAGAAGTATAATAGCATTCACTATTTCATCATCAATACTGTTCAATTCTTCAATATCTCCGATTTTTTCAACTTCTCGCCTTTTTTGCTGCAATTCAAGAAGATGCTTTTTGGCATCATAAAGATGTACATAATCCAAAAAATCTCGATTCATCTGCAAAAGTCCTCCCGAATTAGTAAAAAAGGCTTATAGTTCAATAAAAACATTTAAAACAGGCCAAATTCGCAGGTAAGATTTTTATTTACAAAAATTAAAAATCATGTCAATTTAGCCAATGTTTTGACTTTAAAAGAAAAGAAATGATACAAAACCTATCAAATTCATACCATACATCTTCAAAAAATAAACCCGCCTTCAAAGGGGTTCGCTTGGCGCATCAAAATTTTGAAGAATTTGAAAAATTTGCAAAAAAAACCGACATACTAAATAACCTTCCGAATATAGCCCAACCCTGGAACTATATTGGCGAAGGGCGACACAACATTGTCTATTCAATCCCCGGGAATGATGTGTTTTTGTTGAGAATAAACAAAAAACATCTTGATTCCTTACGCCAGAAAAACCCGCTGACAAAATCCGAAAACCCATTTCCTGAAATAAACATAGGGCAAAAAGTCGGCCAAATCGGCAAACATATACAGGTGATAATCAAACAAAACGGGTTCAGTAACGGCATACCAAGCAGGATGTTTTTGGATTCGTATAAACCCACCCCACAAGAAATCGTGCCTTGGTATATTGAAAACCTCAAAGCAATAGCAAATATGCCGCAAAAAGCATATAACAATCTCGCGAAAGAAATAAAAACTGTTACAAAGAAAAAATACTTCTTCGATTTTTATAACCCAAATAATATATTAATTGACGAAAAAAAACAAGAATTCAACCTTGTTGATATAGAACCTTGTGTCACAAAAATCAGAGATTATATCAACTTCTGCTCCAAAAAACATTTATTTTTGTCCTTGATAGATAATTATTTCATGCCAAATGTCTATAAAAGTGCTTCTAAAGAAGATAAAAAAAGCATACGAGAGCTTTGCAAAACCATAAAAGCAAAAACAGAAGCCACTCCTATGAAGAAAAACTCTCTACTTTTCGCCCTAAAACAACAATATGATAAATACGTTTACAAAAACCTTGCCCACGACAAATATCAACAAGTCAAAAAAATACTAAAAGAAAAAGACTAAATGTGCTGAGCCTTCTTTTTCAAGACCACATAAACAGGGTGATAAGTTAAAGATACACCGTTTTGTGTTGAGAAAAGCTCTCTGTATTTTGTCTCGAAGTTTTTCAATCCGCCTTTTGTCCAAAACTCAGACGCAATAGCATTAGCACCGATATTTTTGATATGGCGCAAAACATCTGTCGGAGACTTAAATTCCAAAGAACAAATCTCTTCTTTCACAATTTTTACATCGAAATCCTTAAACATTGGCATAAGTTCATCAATGTTTTTGTACATAAGTTTGCGATCAGCAATTTTGGTCATCTGTTCAAAATTTTGCTCACCAAAAGTTGTGAACGCCAAAACACCCTCAGGCTTCAAGACATGATAAAAACGATTTATCATAAGTTCAAGATCTTCCGCCCACTGAAAAGCCGCATTTGATGTGATAATATGGAACTTTTTATCAAAAGTAATATCTTCCATATCTCCTATCAAAAAATTGCAATAAGGAGCAATTTTTTCGATATAGCCAATAACTTCAGGTGAAATATCATTTATCAAAAGTTTTTTTATTTTGAAATCATTAACGATATGACGTGTCAAAAAGCCTGTGCCACAACCGATTTCGAGCACACTTTTGTAATTTTCGCCGCAAGAAGCAAAAATATAATCAGCAAGCTTTTCCGCCATTTGCTTTTGAACAATTGCATTTTCATCATATGTCGGAAACGAATGTTCAAATCTTAATTTAACTAAATCCTTGTTATAACGCTTCATTTACAATCTCTTCCAAATTCTCGAATTCAAAAAACGGATAATGCCCGCAATTTAATTCTACCACTTTAACTTTTTTTGTCTGCCAAAAGTTTTTTTGATTTTTTGTCGGGATTATTTTGTCCCGACTAGATATTATTGCACAATCAAAATTAAAATCAAAGACCTCATTTGAAAGTGCCAAATTTTGTAAAAATTCAAGCTCGATTTTTTGCTCGCAAAGATCTCTCAAAGGAGGTAAAAACCTTTCATAAGAGGTCTTTTCATCAAACATATTTGCAAAAAACATATCCCTTGTCTCAATTGAAAGACCATCAAGAGTGCGCTGATACATCTTGGGATTGATGCCGAATTCGACATCAATAAGGCTTTGAGTACCATTAATCGCAATGGATTTTTGTACGCCCAAAGCCTCCCCAACAAGGCTCAAAACCAAAACACCCATTGACCATGCAATCGCATAAATTTCATCATACTTGCTTAAATCTTCGGAAAAATCCAAATCACGATAATCATAACAAGCCAAAACATCATACCCGCAAGGCTTTAGATGTTTTAATATATTCTCATCCATCCCCCAGCCTAAAAAAACAAGTAGAAGCTTCGATCTGTTTTGATGATCTATCCAAACATTTTTCATTCCAAAATCTCGCTTATCAAACCGGCCAAGGGCAAAATTTCATCTTCTGTCATAAGAGTATTTAATGAAAACCTCAATCTTGCTCCTCCTTTTGGCACCGTGGGCGGACGAATGGGCAAAACCCAATAACCAAGAGACCTCAGTTGAGATGCCGCTTGTACTGTTTTTTCATTTTCGCCGATGATAACAGGAACAATTTGGCTCTCACCAAGTGTTTTTATATCGTATTTACGCAATTCTTGACGGAATTTGTCTGCCAAAGTAATCAAATCGGATCTTTTTTCGCCCAAAAAGGGGGTTTTATTCTCCAAAAGCCACAACGTCCACATCGCATTAATCGGAGGAATTGCAGTAGAAAAAATAAAAGACCGCGCCTTATTGCACAAATATTCAATCAAATACTCATCCCCGACAACAAAAGCCCCATATGATGCCAAAGCCTTACCAAAAGTTGCCACAACAAGATCAACACCCACAATATCTTCTGAAAGCCCACAGCCTTTCTCGCCAAAAACCCCGAAAGCATGCGCCTCATCTATAATAAGAACGGCATTATATTTGTTTTTGATTTCAACAAGTTTTTGAATATCACACGCATCACCATCCATGCTGAATACGGATTCTGAAATTATAAAAACCTTCGAATACTCTTGTGCCTTCTTGGCCAAAAGCTCCTCCAAATGCTCATAATCAAGGTGCCTATAGCGATAAAAATCCCCATCGGCAAGCTTCATCCCATCAATAATACTTGCGTGGTTCAACTTATCGGAAAAAACGGCGCATCCTTTCTCACACAAGGCTGACACCACACCTATATTGGCGTGATAACCACTATTAAATAACAAACACCGTTCTTTATTAAAAAGCCTTGCAACATACCCCTCTAACTCAGTCAAAGCAGTATGATTACCCGTTAAAAGTCTAGCTGAGGCTGATGAAAAAAGTGGATTTTGGGCAGTTTTTACAAATTCTAAAAACTCCGGAACCAAATCCTCATCATAAGCCAGTCCCAAATAATCATTTGAAGACAAATTCAGGTATTTTTGCCCTTCTGAAAAAATATACCGCCCCGATTTGTGCTCAATTTCAGGAATTGAACGAAATTGGTTTTGGTTTTTCAGATTTGTGATTTCTTCTTGAAAATTTATCATAGGGATATTTTAGCTCAAAAAACTAATGAGAGCTAATCCAAAAAAGGGCCAAATTTCTTCTCAAAACCTGCTTTTAAAGCCTCACAAAGGATTTTGGTATCGCAAAGAGCCGGATTGATTTCTTTTAAAGAAATCACATCTTCGAGTTTTTCACCAAAAATATTCTCCAAAAGTCCCTTATCATAATCGAGCAAAATAGACCCATGCTGCAAAATATAACCACGCTTTCTTGCTTGAGCCGATCCGATGAATTTTTTCCCCTGATAGCTCAAATCAGCACCCGTGGACAAATTCATGCAATAACCTCTTTGAACTGAAACCCTTTTATATTCAGGAAATCCAAGTTCAACCCCAAGATTGGCAAAGCCCAAAACCAAAGCCTCAGAAATTTCTTTATAAGAGCTGATAACACACCCTCCGTTATCCAAAAAATCCTGATGGCAAACAAAACAATACGTAAGCTCATTATCATGCAAAAGAGCCCTACCGCCTGTTATGCGCTGAACATAGGGGAATTTTGTCATTGGGGGAATATCCTGATTTTTGCCAAAACTCAATGTAGGCTCAGACCAACCATAAAAACGCAACACAGGCTCTGAGAGGTTTTGAATGCTATCATCCAAAAGCCATTCATCAAAAGCCATATTTTCTTTCCCTGATAAAACTTTATAACCTAGAAATTTCATTATTAAATTTTATAACAAATAAGTCGTTTTTTGAAATTGAACACAAAGATTTTTTTTATAAAGGGTATGCGCACCTATAAAAGGGTTCTTTTACTGTGGAAAAAATGGCTGCAGCACGTCAAGAAAAACCCATGAATTCAGGTATAATAAGACGTTTAATTGCAAAAAAATACAAAATGGAAAAAACCCCGTTTTTGATAAAAGACGAGGAGCTTTTGCATCAAAATAACCCGATTAAACAACCCAAAATCTTGGTGCATTAAATTTTTTATCAAGACAAAAACACATCACCTGTTGTCAGGTTTTTGAAGCCTTGATCGGTTTTGATATTCAAAGTTCCGTCATCATTGATTGCACTTGCAACAGCCTGATAGCTGCCATTGGGCTCTTTTATTGTTATGGTTGAGCCAAGAAAAAAACTTTTTTGGGTATAATCATCTTTTATCATAGCAAAACCTGTCGATAAAAAATCCTCATATTTTGCAAAAAATCCATCGGTGATTTGTTGCAAAAAAGCTTCTTTGTCGATGTTTTGGCCTGTTTCGATATTCAAAGATGTAGCTTTTTGATCTATTTGAGCGATTTCAGAAGGTGTCGAATTCAAATTGACCCCGACCCCAAGAACAACACCTTTGAGTTTGTTTGAATGAACAGATGTTTGTGCCAAAAGACCCGCTATTTTTTTACCACCCACCAAAACATCGTTCGGCCATTTTATTTGGGATTGCACACCGTAAGAATCAAGAACCTCCGCCAAAACAACAGACATATATTGCGTCAAATTTGACAAGGGCAAATCTGATGATAAAGACTCAGTTGGTTTAAGTACAACAGAAAAATAAAGATTGAACATATTAGATGATTGCCAAACACGGTTAAACCGGCCACGGCCTTGAGTCTGAAAATCAGCCTGCACAACGGTTTTATCTTCAAGTGCTTCGATATTCTCCAATGCGTAGACATTTGTGGAGTTAATCTGTTCAAACCTGATGAATTTTATTCTGTCCATAATGATTGATGCTCCGCCAAAATATCACAGATGCGATTGATATTGAAAAAATCAGTTGTCCTCTATCAAGACATTTACCTGCTCATCAGAGTCGGGGTTAAATTCCAAATCATTGTGAGGCAAATGCACAGAAGGCACCAACAAAAAAGCCTTTGCCAAAAAGCACGAAAAAACGCACACTATGAACAAAATAAAAGCAAATTCAGTAAAATGTCTTGATTTTCGAACAAACATATTCACCTCTTAATTATAACGAATGCCTGCTTTTTCAAGCCTAATAAGTGCTTCTTTCAGTTTTTCATCAGGCTGAACCAAAGACGCTCTGAAATAACCATCGGAATAATCACCAAAAGCCTTACCTGGGGTGAAGACCACACCTGTTTTTTCCATCACGGATTTGCACCACGCTTTAGAATCACAGCCAGCAGGAACTTTAAGCCACAAATACATCGTCGCCGTGGTATTATCCAATTCCCATCCAAGCTTGCGGAATCCTTCCACCATAAAGTCTCTTCGTCTTGCATAATTATCCATCGTTGCTTGAACATAGCTATAATCCACGTTCAAAGCGGCTATTGCAGCATCTTGCATAATAGAACATGTTCCATAATCTGTATTGGTTTTCATATCATGGATAGCCTGAATATACTCAGCATTCCCAACAACAAAGCCGATTCTCCAACCTGCCATGTTAAAAGTTTTTGAGAATGAATGATATTCAACCGCAACATCTTTGGCTCCTTCAATTGAAAAAATACTCAAAGGACGATACCCGTCAAAACAAACTTCGCCATAAGCAAGGTCATAACAAAGCAAAATGTTGTATTTTTTGCAATAAGCCACAAGCTCTTCCAAAAACTCCCTTGGTGCAACCGCAGCTGTCGGGTTGTTCGGATAATTAATAAAAATTATTTTGGCTCTTTGTGCAACATCTTCAGGAATTGATTTCAAATCAGGAAGATAGTTGTTTTCTTTCAAAAGCGGAACATGATGAACTTCACCACTCGAAATCCAAGTCCCACGTGATAAAACAGGATAATAAGGATCAGGTACAATATTAATATCACCCGGGTTTGTAAATGCCATTGCGATATTTGCCAAACCTTCTTTTGCCCCGACAAGGGTTTGGATTTCTGTCTCAGGGTCAATATCTACGTTGTATCTGTCTTTCATCCATTTTGAAATTGCACGGCGAAACTCAATCTTGCCTTTAAAACAAGGATAACCATGGTTTTCAGGCTTTTGTAAAGACTGAATAGCCGCATCAACAATTGGCTGTGGAGTAGGGCAATCGGGGTTTCCGATACCCAAATCAATAAGATCGTTACCTCTCGCTCGTTCGATTTCTTTCCATTCATCAAGTTCTGCAAAAGCGTACTTTGGCAGTGTTGTAATCTTGTCTGATGGTTTAATTCGAACTTTGGTACTCATTTCTTTCTTATGATTCTCCATATATCTAATAACTAACAAAACTCCCAAGGTGGGAATTTGGCCATAAATAAATTTTATTCGAAAAAATATTATTATACAAATAGTTGAGTTTATTCTTCATAATTATATATATTTTTGACAGTGAGAGGCTCTTTGCATATACTATTGTGTACAGCTAAGATTAAATAAAATTTGTAAAATCAGGACAAAAACCTTTGAAAACGAATACTGCAGCAAGCAATGCTCCATTCCAAAAAGCACGAAAAAATCGCAAAGAAAAACACGCATTTTATTCTTTGCTTACGTTTGTGCTTATTATTTGCCTGATACAAGCTATCAGGGGTGCATTTTTGAATGTGGAAAACTTTTTCTCTTTGAACCACAAAATAGCCGAGCTTCAAAAAATCAAAGTAAAATCACTTGAAGAAAACCAAGATCTGAAATATCAAATATCAGAATTCAAATCAATGCAAGGTGTCGAAGATGTTGCTCGCAACGAGCTCAAAATGGCAGGCAAAAACGAAGTTCTTGTCTTGATAAAAAACAACAACCAAGAGGATTCTGACAAAATCAAACATCCCGATATGAAAGATTTAAAAACCGAATAGTATTCTGCGATACCTTTTCAAACGAACTCTCTGCCTGTTTATCCTATTCGTCAATCTGAATAACATTAACAGGACACGCAATTGCAGCATCAATACAATCGATTTCGTTACCAAAAACGTTCTCGTTGTGTACATTTATTCCATCTTTTGTCATTTCAAAAATATCACTGTTGATAGCTGAGCAAGCTCCGCATTTTGTGCATCCGCTAAGAATTTTGATTTTCATAACCATTCTCCCGTTCACTGTAAAAATTAAAATAGTGCTTTTTCGTGAACAAAAAAGCATCTTACCTTTTGGAATATAAGAGATTCACTCTCGTACAAACCATAATGGCAGATGCTGATATGTTTTACATTGTAGTTGTGGGTAGACTTTTGAGAGTCTACATAACCTTTAAGGTGTAGTCTTCTTGCTGATGTATCTGCTGCATTGCTGCTTCAAATCATAGCCAAGCATAATACCCAAAATAAAATCCTCTTCCGTAGAAAGCTCATTGAGAGGCTTTTTGCCAAACATTTTGGCAACCTGAACACAATACTCATCTCCAAAATAAAGATTCGCTTTTTTATTTTTCAGATATTGAAAATGATACGGGATTTTTTCTTTTTCAAGTCTTGATATTATATTATTTAGCTCATAAATCTCAAGAGTTAACAGTACCAGGCGTCTTACACCTTTTTGAAATTCGTACAAACAGTGCGAAAAAACTTGCATTTGATATGCTCCTCTAAATTATTGACACAATCCGATATGTCTTTCACATTCTCTTCTATAACAATAGTTTGACCCATTTTTTATTTTTTTTGTACAAAATCTTATATTTTGTAGAAATTGGAATTCAAACAAGCCAAAATTGTCCGGTTTCAACAGGTGCGCCTTTTCACCACAGCCGCACCTGTTTCACACTTCGAAAGTCAAAAGAATAAAATTCTCAAATTGGAATTTTATTCTTTTTCCAATCCTTTACATTTTCAATTTAAAGATTATAATAAGTATGGTTAACCGAACATTTTACAGTAAAGAGGCAAAAATGACTAGTTTTCAGTTTGGATTTTTAATAAGTTTACTCGCAGGTCTTGCAACAGGCATCGGCGGTTTGATAGCAATTTTTGTCAAAAAAAACGATTTCAAAACATTGGCTTTTGGTCTTATACTCTCAGCAGGTGTAATG
>JAQUTS010000020.1 GCA_028694275.1 Candidatus Gastranaerophilales bacterium | reverse complement strand
CCAAAAAGGCTCCTATAAGTGATTGTCAAACTAAAAGCAGTATTTGTCAATAATTTAATTTTACTTTGCAAAGATAAACATTTTAGGCATATAATGGTATGATAGAAAAACCTGACTTAGCGGGAGCAAAACTGAATGAACTTAAAAAACAAACTAGCCGGTGATTTATTAAAAAAAGACAAAAACCTCTCACAAGAAGCAGCCCAAAGAATAATCAATAATGCTGATTTAGATGCTTGGATTTGTCTTATCGAAAATTCTGATTATATTTTAGATTTCATAAAAAGAAACGCAGCGCAAAAGCTTTTCTATGCATGCAATCCTAATAATGTCTCCAATTTGTTTGAATTTTTGGACTATCACAGCCCTGATTTTGATGAGTTTATAGCTTCAGCTCTTGCTGAATACGGAAACCAAGAAATAGAAGAAGAAATGCTCGCCATATTAAAAAATGGCACAAACCAACAAAAAGCTTATGCCGCAAAGTTTTTTTGCCTGATTCAAAAAGACGAAGCCTCAAGCCTTTTGTTTGAATCTTCTCAAAGCGATTACAAACCTCTTGCCGATAATTCGGCAATGGCATTGGGCGAAATGAAAGATCAGGATTCTTACAAATATTATCTTGATTTATTAGACTCAGATGATGAGTGGAAAATCCTAAATGCAGCGCAGTTTTTGAGCCTTTATAATAACAAAGAAGCTCTTTTGCCTATGCTTAAAGCAATGTCAAAATCAACAATGTCAGAGCATATCGCAGGAGAAATTGCTTCTTTTGAAAAACTCCCGTCTTTATTCAGAGCTCAAAATAAAGAAATTCAAGAAATGGCCTTAGAATGTTTTGACAACATACTATCCGGTCTTGTCGAAGTTTGGCCACTAAGCGTATGCTTCAATTTTGAGGTCAAAGCCTGTATACAGACTCTTTTAGAAGACTTACAGCAAGGATCCGATCTATCAAGCAAATATTCTCAGCTATTATTAAAAGCCAAAAATCGTATAGAATTATTCTACGCAAATGATGAATACAAATACGATGAAGACAAAAACACACTAACAGAGCTTGAAGACATTTACAATCTTCTAAACTCCTACCCTGAATCATTTTGGGAAGCACAAATCGACAATCTTTTTGAAGAAATCGAAAACGGGTCAAAAAAACGAAAAATAGCTGCGCTAAACCTATTTGCCACCTTAAATATAGATTATGCTTCAAAAGAACTAATTCGCTTTTTAGAAAAATGTGATGATGAAAACATAATCTGCGAAACAATAATCACACTCTCAACAATTGGTGGAATAGGCTCTGTACAAAACAAAGAAAATATTCTTCAAAAAATCAAAAATGAAAACCTAAAAGCCATCGCAGAAAATATATTTTTGACCTGCGTATAGGACATTTCGACCATATAAAGGATTCAACCTCAAGCAAAATATCGTATCATAAAAATACGATAAATGCGGGGGAAAAACGGGTTATGATCGATACTATAGGAACAATAGGCAATAGTTCTGTGATGACGCCTGAGCAAATGCAGCAAAGAACTATGATGCAGCAAATAAGCTCTTATGATAAAGACAAAAAAGCAGGCATCAGCCAAGCCGAATTAAAAAATTATATCTTTGATCAAGAAATGAACAACTCTGAAGCTCCCGAATTTGCGCAAAAACTTTTAGAAAAATTTTCAGAAGTAGACAAAGACAAAAACGGTCAATTATCCGCAACCGAAATGGGTTCTCTTGTTAATAATAAAGGGATTTGGCAAATTGATAATACAGCACAAAATGCCTTCCAAAAATCAGCGGATGGTCTTTCTATATCAGGCTTTGCTCCTATGAGTGTCGCTCCTTCACAAGGTAATGATTCCAAAAGTCTTTTAGCCCAAAACATCCAAAGTCTCGTAAAAAAAGGTTCTGATTACGTCAAAAACCATCCTGAAATTTTGGATAAAGCCAAAGACGCTTTAGAAAAAATCGTATAAGTATACGATTACAAAACAACCATACAATACTAAACTATTCCTATATGTAAGGAAAGAAAGTTAAATGGTTGGAGACTAAATATGGTGACTAATTTAGGCAGCGTGAGCTCTTTGTTTGCGAGCTCATATTATGGTTTGCAAAACGCATACCAAATGGCACTGCAAGACGGTGCTACAGGAATAACTCAAAATGACTTGCTAAATAGCGGCTCAAAATACCTTTATTACGGTAATTCTAATGCAGCATCATTTTCGAGTTATTTGACAACAAATTTCAAAGGTATAGACAAAAACAAAGACGGTACTATATCATCAGATGAAATGTCCAATGTTATTTCGACAATGGGTGAACAAGGATTAACCTATGAGCAGCTTATGACAGCAGGCTCTTCTACAGGAATGAGTTCAGAGGATCTCAACACAATACTTACCAATTTTAGGCAAATTGACAGAAATGGTGACGGCAAAATTTCATCAACAGAAATCAGTTATTACAGTGCAAATAAAAAAGTTAATGACAAAATATCAGAACTGAAGAACAAAATCAGCTCAAATGTTTCTATCTTCTATCCCGACGATTCAGATGATAGCAGCAGCAGTTCTTCTTATGCTACATCAAGCATAATATAATTTTTCATTCTAACAGAAAACAGGGCCGCTCAAAAAGTCGGCCCGATTTCTGTATTTCAAACAACAAAAAAGCCCCTATTGGAGGAGCTTTTTTATTTTATATTTGAAATTTTAAATTTCGACGAATAAATTGGCACCGACTATATTTGGCTTGCCATTATGATAACCGGCAAAGAACCCGCCGGGTACGGGCATGTTTTTACCAAAAGTCTGATTATCATTGCTAATTCCTGCAGTAACAAAAGGATTCCCATTAAAAGGATTCGGATTTCCAACTTTTTGAATAGCCGGTTTTACCTCTTTTACAGGCAATTGCTGAGGCGATTGCTGCGATTGAGTCAGTTGGTTTCCGATAAAGCTTGCTAATTGACTGACCATCTAATACCCTTTCATTACATTGTTAAGTTTTATTATAAAACATCTTAACAATTTTTGGAAGCCCCCTCCTGCAAAAAAATTAGTTCCAAAGTGCTATAAGCTTACAGAGAGAACTTTTTCGATACTTTTGTATGCTATATCAAGCATCAAATCAATCTCATCCTCTGTAATAACATATGGAGGCATAAAATAAAACGTATTACCCATAGGGCGCATAATGATACCGTTTTTGAGCCCTTCTCTGTATATTTCCATCTCTACCCTTTTTTCAAAAGGAAATGGTTCTTTTGTCTTTTTGTCTTTGACAATCTCAACGGCCCCGATCATCCCAAGATGGCGAACATCGCCAACATTTGGCAGCTTGTAAAACTCTTGAAGTTTTTTACCGAAGTGTTTTATTTTGGGCTGATTTTTCTCAAAGATTTTTTCTTCTTCCAATATTTTCAGATTTTCAACCGCAACAGCACACGCAAGAGGATTTCCCGTAAAACTATGCCCGTGATAGAAAGTTTTGGTTTTTTCATAGTCATCATAAAAAGCATCATAAATTTTTTGTGTGCAAAGAGTCACAGCAAGAGGCATATAACCTGCTGTAATACCTTTTGCAAGGCACATAATATCAGGTGTGATATCAGCATGTTCACAAGCTACAAATTTGCCTGTACGGCCAAACCCCATAGCAACTTCATCATCAATGAGCAAAATATCATACTTGTCGCATAGTTCTCGTATGATTTTGAGATACTCAGGCGGATAAATAATCATCCCACCGGATCCTTGAATCATCGGCTCCACCACCATGCCGGCAATATTATGAGATTCTTTTTTGAGAATATCTTCAACAGCATACGCACACTCAAAATTACACTTGCCTTTTTCTTTGCCCATAGGACAGCGATAGCAATATGGAGAAGGTGATTGTTCTATATCAAATAATAACGGCTTATAAAGCTTATGAAAAAGATCGCACCCTCCGATTGAAACCACCCCAAGAGTATCACCATGATAGGAGTTTTTAATAGCTACAAACTTTGATTTTTCTGGTTTTCCCACCTGAACCCAATACTGATAAGCCATTTTGATAGCAACTTCAACAGCTGTTGAACCGTTATCAGAAAAGAACACTTTTTTAAGCGGTTCGGGTGATATTTCAACAAGCTTTTGGGCCAAGGTTATAGCAGGCTCATGGGTAAATCCCGCCAAAAGAATATGTTCAATTTTATTGGCCTGATCACAAAGAGCCTTATTGAGTCTATCGTTAGAATGCCCGAGAGTATTGACCCACCATGATGCCACAGCATCAATGTATTTGTTACCCTTAAGATCATAAACATAAATCCCTTTTCCATGGTCAATCACAATAGGTTTATGCTCTTCAAAGTCTTTCATCTGAGTAAAAGGATGCCAGATATACTCCAAATCCTTTTGAATCAGTTCTTCATATTTACTCAATTTTGCCTCCATTGTACCTGTTCATCGAATCAGATACTCCATTTTTCAAAAAATACTCGATGGCTTCAGAGCAAATCGGAATTATTTTTTTCAAACGTTCAGCTTCATCGGGGGTGAATTTTTGTAAAACAAAGTTCTCAGACGGTACAAATTGCGGCTGAGGACCGATGCCTATCTTGAGTCTTGCAAAATTGGAGTCGCCTCCTGTGTGTTGGATGATTGATTTAATTCCGTTATGCCCGCCATCAGAACCTGAGGGACGAAAACGAATCACGCCCAAATCAAGAGCTATGTCATCATACACAACAAGAATGTCATCTTTTGATATTTTATAAAAGCTCATCAACGAAGAAACACTCTGACCTGATAAATTCATATAAGTCAAAGGTTGCGCTATAACCACATCAGTATCGGCAATTTTGCCCTTACCGACAATAGCATTGAACTTAGATTCTGTCTTACCTTGGATAGAATTGGCTTCCGCCAAATGAGACACAGCCATAAAACCTATGTTATGTCTGGTATTTTCGTATTTTGCGCCCGGATTTCCAAGCCCTACGATAAGCTTCATGTTATTATCCTCGTTGAAAAAATATTAATCTACCTGTATAAACGTATATCCAATTACAAAGGCAAATAAATATCTTATTAATAATTATAATGATATTTCAAATACATTGAAAAATAAATCATTAACCCAAGTTGAATTTATAATTCTTGGAGGAAAAATGAAAGCAAAAGCTCAAAGTACCATAAAAAACGAAAGCTCTCAAAAACTGAATAAGTTTTTGGAAGAGAAAAATGTGCACAAAAAAGACTTCGCACAAATGATAGGCGTCACTCTGTCTTATGTCTACAGCTTGATTGACAACTCTATACCATTTTCTTCTCGCGGAACGACACTCGAGCGTATAGCGACAGTTATGGGGATAAGGCCTGAAGATTTCAAAGAATACACACCTTCAGATGAACCAAAAATCATCGATGTTGGGATTCAACTTCTTCAACACAAACAAAAAATGCTCAAAATGTCCAATGTTGATTTTCTGCGCAAGTTTCCAAAAAATAAACGCACCGAAATCGTCGATCTTTGGCGTGGAGCCCTGCCTTTGCCATTGGATTGGAAAAACCTCATGAACATTTGCTATATTCTTGATGTTTCAGCAGATGAGATTTTCCCGTATTGGCAATCTCGCATGCAACAACACATGATGGCAGGCGGAATTGACCCTATGGCCAACTCAGATCTTATGGATGCGATGTTTGAAGCTGCAAGACATCAAATAGGTGTATAGTTAAGAATTTTAAATTTTTTTCAAAAAAATGAAAACTTTTTCAAAAAAATGTTTTTATACATGTATACAAACTGACAAGAAGATGTAGAGAAACAACAAGGTGAAAGAGTGAATAGTTCAATTTTGAAAAATTTTGAATTTTTGGGCAATCCAATTGTAGGATTGTTTGATTCTGTTTGCGGAAATAGCTCTGATTTCAGAATGCAAAAGATTTCAAACAGCTTCTATCGCAGTTCTGATGTATCTATGAATATTCCTGAATTAGCCAAATACGGCATCAAAACCATACTCAATCTCAAAATAATCAGCAAAGAAGAACTAAAAAAATTGACCGAAATAGCAAAAGAGCATGGCATAGAATATATCAACATCCCAATCAACCCATTCAAACTTCAAGACAATATGGATGAAATCCTCGATGTAATCAAAACAGCCTCAGAAGAAAACCCTCTTTTGGTTCACTGCACTTTTGGGCGTGACAGGACAGGTTTTGTGACGGCTTTATATCAAAATCTAAAAGAAGATGTCCCTATGCAAGAAGCCATATCAGATATGTACGAGCATGGATTCAGAAGACTGTTCTTCAATATGGAGCAATACTTGCGAGGGTTTAATAAAACAGCTTTGGACGCGTAAACTAAAGAATGAAAAGCAAAAGAGCCCCCGAAAGAGGGCTCTTTTAGAATTGTTAGATTGCTTCGGCTTTAGCCTCACAATGACAATTTATTACTAGCAACCGCAACCGCATCCACAGTTACATCCGCCTTTTTGGCCTTTGAAAGCAGCCAATCCGGGGTATTTTGCAGCAGATCCGAGTTCTTGTTCAATTCTGATAAGTTGATTGTATTTTGCAATTCTATCAGAACGTGAAGCAGAACCTGTTTTGATTTGTCCACAATTTGTAGCAACTGCCAAATCAGCGATGAAAGTATCTTCAGTTTCACCTGATCTGTGAGAAGAAATTGCTGTGTAGTTAGCTTTGTGAGCCATATTGATAGCATTCAAAGTTTCTGTCAAAGAACCGATTTGGTTAACTTTAATCAAAATTGAGTTAGCAGTTTCAGTTTTGATACCTTTTGCCAACAATTTTGTATTAGTAACGAACAAATCATCACCAACCAATTGAACACTGTCTCCAAGTCTTTCTGTAAGCTCTTTCCAGCCGGCCCAATCTTCTTCAGCCATACCGTCTTCGATAGAGATGATTGGATATTTTTCAGCCCAGTTAGCTAGGAAATTAACCATTTCTGAAGATGTAAGAGTTTTGCCGCCCTCACCTTCAAGAACGTATTTGCCATCTTTGTAGAATTCAGAAGATGCAACGTCTAAACAAATTTTGATTTGTTCAGTTGTGTAGCCTGCATTTCCGATAGCTTCTAGGATAACTTCGATACCTTCTTCATTAGAACCAAGGTTTGGAGCGAATCCACCTTCATCACCAACTGATGTAGCAAGTCCTCTTTCTCCCAAAACTTTTTTCAAAGCGTGGAATACTTCAGCACCCATTTGGATAGCTTGTTGGAAGTTACAAGCACCGACTGGAGCGATCATAAACTCTTGGAAATCGATGTTATTATCAGCGTGAGCTCCGCCATTGATGATGTTCATCATTGGAACAGGAAGAGTTGTAGCGTTGATACCGCCAAGATATCTGTAAAGAGGTACTTCAAATGCCAAAGAAGCAGCTTTTGCAACAGCAAGAGAAACTCCCAAAATAGCGTTAGCACCTAATTTTGATTTGTTTTCTGTACCATCTAATTCAAGCATAACTTTGTCGATAAGTTGTTGATTGGAAGCATCCATATCCAACAACTCAGGAGCAATAATTGTATTAATATTATCAACAGCTTTTAAAACGCCTTTTCCGCCGTAAGCAGCTTCGCCGTCTCTAAGTTCTAATGCTTCGTGGATACCTGTTGAAGCACCTGATGGAACTGCGGCACGTCCGACTACTCCGCAAGAAAGAGTAACATCAACTTCTACAGTTGGGTTTCCGCGAGAGTCTAAAATCTGTCTGGCTGTAATGTCTTCGATAAATGTCATGATTTTTCTCCTTTTTTCGTGACTAATTTTTGTTAACTTCTTCTATTACCTCATACAGGTCCTTGGAGTCCTGAATGGACACATTTCCTGTTGGGATTTTTAACACTTTGACTACCGTATAGCGATTAAAATATTCAATTCTTATTACATCGCCCTCTTTGAGCTGTTTTGCAGGCTTGGCAAGATTATCGTTTACAAAAATTCTGCCTTGTTCAGATACTTCGTTTGCGACGGTTCTTCTTTTGATTAATCGTGATACTTTCAAAAATTTATCAAGTCGCATTTTTGCCTCAAAGAAAAAAGTAATCTATGAATATTAGATTACTACAAACATAATTATTTCAACAGGTAAAATACTAAAAAAGAGGGCTAAATTAGCCCTCTTTTTATTTATCTTTTTTCGCCTGTGATAGGATCCGGATGTTTCGGATATTTTATTACTTCTTTATGAGCTTTGCCCTTATCATCGTATGTATAGACAACTTTTTTCTTTTCATACAGTTCTTCTTTTGTCTCTACAGAAGCCTGACCTTTGTCATCTAAAAGCAAAATACCATTGCCTGTTTTTTTATATGAGAATGTTTCAATATGATCATCATATTTTGTGGCAGTTTTTAGTTTTACTGGATCTGTTGAAAGCGAATAATTACCATCTTTACCTACTACGTAGGCTTTTTCTGCATAGCCAAAATAATTGGTATAAAGCTCTTTTCCATCAAGGTTTTTGACCACTTCATGTGTTACTCTGCCTGTTTTTGGATCAGTGAATTCTGTTATGATTTTATCGCCTTCAATTTTTTCTTTTGTTCCGTTTTGAAGTTCAATATTATCGCCTGCAGCAGGTTTTTTATTACTAACTTGTACAGGTTTTGATGCTTGAGCGGGCACTTCTGCTTCAGTTTCTTTGACTGTTGATACAAAAGGATTCGCTGAAACTGCATTAATTTCTGTCATATATTCTCCTTTATTTCTCTATTTACTTTAATTTTAAATTTATTTCGGCAATATCAATTGTCCGTTTCTATCGTAATTTTCTTCATAATTAGTCACAACAGATGACAGACCTGCTCCATTATAATTTGGATTCATTGCCCTTACATATACAGTTTTTTTGGATGAGTCATCAGGACTGTAGTCTTGTTTGGTCGCCAAAACGCCTAAACGACCTTGATTTTGGTACGTTTCGTTGTATGTTTTGGCCACTGAAGTCGGCTTGCCGTCATCTCCATACCATTTTTGCGTAGTAATTTTTTCAGGCTTGTTATTATTCAAATAATTTGCTTCTGTTTGAGTATGGTCTTCTTCGTAAGAAAGCTTACCGTTTTTGTATTGTTGACTGGTGGCAATTGAACCGTCTGATTGGAACTCTGTTTTTTCAACAAGTTGACCGTTTTCATATCTTTCTTGATTTTTCAATGTTTTTCCATCAGGATAATATTCTGCCTTATTCTCCAAAACTCCTTTATATGAAGCTTCTTCGGTTTTTACCTTGCCATCAGCACCCAAGAGAGTAGTCTTTGATATGCCGTCTTTTTTATTAACAGTTTTAGTTACTTCTCCTGTTTCAGGATTTGTTTGAGTTCTGATTTCATTGCCTTCTGCGTCAAAATCAACCTGTACTCCTGATGAAAGATTGGCAACATCACCTGCAACTACATTTGTAGAGCCCGAAAGTGCCTTTGACGCCTCCATATTCTCAGATAAAGCTCCTAATTGCTGAACATCAGAAACTGAAGAAGCAGGTAGTTTTTTTCCTACTGTATAATCTAAAAAATTAAGACCTGGGCCCATAAATATGTCCTCTAATTAAAAAGCTCTATTGTATATATAAACTCAATACAAGTTATATAATTGACCTAAAAAACATTTTGGCCTTAATTTATCGTTACAAAAACAGCCTTAAAAAAATACTTACAACTTTAAAAGGATTAATTTTGCAAAAAAAATTGATATTATCATCATGACTTAAATAAAGGGGGGGAACGGTATGACGCAGAGTATTTCAAATGACTCTATCTTAAAAACAGATTCTATATCTGTTCAATCATCACGAAAAACAACCCAAAAAGACTCAGATGAGTTTGCATCAATTCTTGAAGATGTTCAAAACAAAACAAATGAAGCAGAGCAAACTCTTTTAGGCGAAGCGGATAACTCAAAAGAAAAACAAGACCATGACGCACTTGTAAAAGAATTTCAAAATATAAGCAGCGGTATCAGCGTCTGCGGGAAATGTGGGGCTATCTTTATGGGACAAGGCGTCCAAATCTGCTCAAAATGCGGGCATGATATGAAAGAAGATAAAACCACTGAAACTGAGAGCAGTTCGAATACAGATCAAAACTCAGTATCTACAAAAGAATCAATCGGGCAAACATCAGACTTAACGGGAACAGCCACATCAAAGAACTAAAATACCTACTTGTTAAAATTCTGTTAAACGACTAAAATTGAACTATGAAAAGAGCAATAATCATAGTAATAGATTCAATGGGAGTCGGGGCAATGGATGATGCGCCCGAATACAAAGACACCCTTGAGTGCAACACACTTTGTAATGTCGCAAAATGTTGCGGAGGATTGAACATCCCAAATTTGCAAAAAATGGGACTGGGAAACATCCTTGATATTCAAGGTGTACCTGCTGTTTTGCACCCTCTTGCATCTTATGGAAAAATGCTCGAACTCTCAAAAGGCAAAGACACTACAACAGGCCACTGGGAACTTGCAGGGCTTGTGCTTGATGAGCCTTTCAGAACTTGGCCTGAAGGATTCCCAAAAGAACTCATTGACAAATTCATAGAAAAAACAGGATGTAGAGGTATTTTGGGTAACTACCCCGCCAGCGGAACACAAATAATCGAGGATCTTGGAGAAGAACACAAAAAATCCGCCTTCCCCATAGTCTATACCAGTGCTGACAGCGTATTTCAGATTGCTTGTGATGTGGATATCATCCCACTTGAAACTCTTTATAATTGGTGTGAAATAGCAAGAGAATTGCTGAATGAGGGCTACAATACATCAAGAGTCATCGCAAGACCTTTTAAAACTACAAAAAATGGCTTTGAGAGAATATCAAAAGACAGACGTGATTACTCTTTAGAGCCGTTCAAACCAACTGTTTTAAACGAAATTTCAGAGCAGAACGGCAGAGTTTTAGGCATAGGTAAAATAGAAGATATTTTTGTCAAATCAGGCATAACCCATGCTATTCATACCGGCAAAAACAAAGAAGGGCTTGAAATTCTTCTTTCTGCAATAAAAAATGAATTTGAATATGATAAATATTTGATAACAGAAAAAAAAGAATATGATAAAGAGTTAATTTTCTTAAATTTGGTAGATACGGATATGCTGTTTGGACACAGAAATGATGCCATTGGCTACGGTTCTGCCATAGAAGAAATTGACACCTACCTTGATAAATATTTGGATAATATGACAAAGGATGATTTGCTGATTATCACGGCTGATCATGGCTGTGACCCTACAGTGGAAGGAACTGATCACACAAGAGAACATGTTCCTTTACTTATTTATTCAAAAGTATCTCAAGGCAAAAAACTCGGACTCATAAAAGGATTTACATTCGTTGCCGATAAAGTCAGAAGCTGGGTTTCAAGATAAATTCATTTCAAAAATTAAAAAATCCGGCTGATTTTTTCTATTTTTTATAAAGATTTTTTCAAAATGCGCCATTTTAAGCTCCGTTTTGGCTCAAATGTAAATTTTTATTCATATACTATCAACATGCTACCTTCCTTTGGTTTAAACTCATTGGTGTTAACAAACTAAATGGTCTTAAAAATAGAGTAAAAAAGGAGGAAGCTATGCAATTAGGCATCGCAGGTATTGGTGCGCAAAATTCCGCATCTCAAAATTATCAAGCTAAAAACAGAAAAAATAAACCCCAAAACGTGGCATTCAAAAGAATCGTAGCTGAAATTGCAAAAGATTCACAAGATGTAAGAGTTGAAAAAAACGTAAGACAATTTTTTGCCTTTATGAAAAAAACCGTAAAACAAGCTCAAGCAGGGGATAAAAAAGCAAATAAAACACTCCGCGGATTAATAGGAAAAGATGCCGCAAAAGAACTTGTTCAAGATCGTAAAGGTTATACAAAAAAAACAGATGAAACAACCAAATTAATTCCACTTAGCGGTCTTGGTACAAGAGGTGCCGAAATCAGAAATGCAGTTACAGGCGCTCTTGGAATGAAAGATACACACAAAGCTGTTATGCCCCTTCCAGCAGTATTAGGGACTCATAACGGAAGACCCGTGAGACTCAATACCGTAACAAATGAGTTTTTGCATATGATGCAAGCAAAAATCCTTTCACCTTTTGAAAAACTTGATTTTATCAAATCCGAAAAAAGTGACGGTGACTTATCTGTAGTGGTAAAAGGCATCAAAAAAGGCCTTGTACCGACAAATAAACCTGCAGTACTGACATACACTGATGATATCGGCTCTCACGGCCACCAAGACTATGTGAACTTGGTTCGAGCTGCAAAAAAAGAAAAACCTAGCTCCGATACAGAAATCATCTCTGTAGGCTTCTTAGCAACAAAAGAAGAAACTGCAGGAAAACTGGGAACTTTCTTACCTGAAGGCGGTGCATTTAAGGTGTTTGAAAAACCGTCAATGGAAAAACTCAATGAACTTGTACCCGGTGAGCAAAAAATCATGACAAACATCGGCAAAACTCTATTTATGCCAAAAGGTCTTCAAAATATTGAGCATAGAGCAGCTGTTGATCCGGTTTCTTTAACCAAAATGGATAAAGGAGAGCCAAAACTTCACGTAACAGAAGGCGCACTAAAACCAGCAGGTGAAAAAGGTGCTCTAAAAGTAATACCTAAAGGAGGGCAATTCTCTGATGTAGGTAATGGAACCGTATTCACTGATAAAATGGTTGAAATTGCTAATGGAGAAATGAAACACGTTTTCCCTGAGGTTTTGGAAAAGCAAGTCCGAAAAAATGTAACCGCCCATCCTGATGGAAAATCGGCCACTTTGGACTACGGAAACAGAAAAGTTGTACTGGCAACATCCAAAGAATAATTATTAAAACTTAAACAGGGGCAACTCAACACGAGCCCCTGTTTTGGTATTTTTAGATTAATAATATACATTTCAAATTTTTTTTGCAGTGATAATATTATTCTGTTATAATGGGTCTGTTAAATTTAGATTTAATTGAATAAACCAAAAGGAGAATTAAAATGAAAGTAATTATCGAAGATGGCTGCATCGGTTGTGGCGCTTGCGAATCTATTTGTGATGCAGTATTCTCTGTAGAAGATACAGTTATTGTAAACGAAGCAGGAATTGCCGGTAATGAAGATGCAGTAAAAGAAGCTGCTGACTCTTGCCCGGTAAGCGTTATCAAAATCGAAGAATAGTTTGACTATACAAACAAAAAACGGCTCTGAATACTCAGGGCCGTTTTTGCTACCTTTTGGATTTTATCTTCTTCTGTTTCTAGCATCTTTTGGAAAATGTAAAGACAATTCTTTAGTTGCAGCCTCAACACTATCAGAAGTATGTACCGCATTTTGGGTCATATCAGTGCCGAATTTTTCTCTTAAAGGTTTGCTAAGAGCCCTCAATTTTGATACCGCTTCATCACCTTCTACTTTTATTTTAATGACAGGGCCGCTTGTAATAAAGTCCAATAAACCCTGATAGAAAGATTTGCCTTTATGCTCAGCATAATGTGCTTCTGCTGTTTGCTTGGATAAAGTATCATATTCTAATACTCTTGGTTTTAAACCAACGCCTTCGACTTCTTTTAAAATAGCACCAAGATGACCTTTTTTAACAGCATCAGGCTTTATCATCATAAAAGTTTTTTGATACTCCCCGAAATTCATTTGAGAATTTACTCTATTTATCACAAATTTTCTCCTATATCTCTATATATCTCTCTTCTTCGATTAGTTTAAACTGTCTCAATAAATTTTTTTGCCATAACAAAATTATTTTTTACATAACTTAAAACTGGCATTAATACTGAATAAATGATAGATTAGATTAATAAGTTCTGACAGGAGAAACAACATGGCTGAGAATTTGATTTCTTTTTTAATATTGATTTTGATAACTATCACATCTGATATAGTCTTCAGGCGTATAATTGCAGAGTTTTTAAAAAAACAGGCAGAAAAAAACTCGTTACCCTGCCTTTTTGCAAATAGCACTCTACTCCCGATAAGCAAGTTGATTTATGCTACAGGATTATACTTTGCACTAACTTCTTTGGAGTTAACTGAATCAACTCAAGCAAGCATAGAAAGCATCTATACGATTGCGCTTTTTGTAATAATAAGTTGGCTTGCCTTCAAATCCATAGGCTGCTTAGGGGCATTTTTGTCAATGCAAATGCAAAAAAAAGAAAGCTCAAGTGCCGTATACTTTGCTCCGATCATAACTAGAACTTTAAACTTTTTTACTGCCACTATTTTAATTGTTATATTATTGCAAAAGCTTGGCTATAATGTAAGCTCTTTAGTTGCAGGCCTTGGAATTACAGGTTTGGCCGTAGGTTTTGCGGCAAAAGAAACTTTGGCGGACATTTTTGGATCATTCACAGTAATTCTTGATAATGTTTTCAAAATAGGTGATGTTATTGCAATAGAAGAAAAAATCCTTGACGAATCAATTATTGGAGTCGTCGAAGATATTTCACTTCTTTCAACAAAAATAAGAGCTCTTGATAACTCGATAGTCACAATCTCCAACCACAGAATAGCAGGAATGACGGTCAAAAACCTCTCAAGACGTACCAAATTCAGAATATGTGAATCCATAGGAATTACATATG
Organism: Candidatus Gastranaerophilales bacterium; assembly: GCA_028694275.1. GTDB lineage: Bacteria > Cyanobacteriota > Vampirovibrionia > Gastranaerophilales > CAJFVJ01 > JAEWLZ01. The sequence goes on along the minus strand of JAQUTS010000020.1, from coordinate 2,459 downwards.
ATTCTGACACTAAAAAACTTGAACGCGCTGTGGAACTATGTAGAAATGTGGCACAAAACCATCCTCAAATAGAAGAAGGTTTTAGCGTTTACTTTAACCAATTTGGGGATTGTTCGCTAAAAATAATTTTCATTGCATATGCAAAATGCTCCGATTACACAGAGTATCTTGAAATAAGAGAAGAACTTTTCTTAGAAATCAAAAAAGCTTTCGATACCGAAAATATAGAGTTTGCATTCCCGACACAAACTCTATATTTAAAAAATTAATCTTCAGTTGTCAAAACAGCTTTTTTAATTTTCATATAATAAACAGGCACCCCTGCGCACAAAATCAACAACCCGGGGAGCGTATTTTCAGGCCTGAAAATCAACAAACATATGCCCATAAAAACTGAAAAAACACAGTAAAAAATAGGTAAAACAGGGTACCACACTGTTTTGTAAGGTCGCTCAATATCGGGGTATTTGTACCTAAATAAAAACAAGCCGCCGATTGTGATTGTATAAAAAACAAGTTCAATAAAAGTAATATAAATAAGCAAAGCCGAAAATGAACCGCTCAATACAAGCAAAATTGCCCAAGCTCCTTGAGCCATAAGTGCATTAGTCGGAACATTTGTCACAGGGTTGATATTGGCTAAAGATTTAAAGAACAAATTATCATTTGCCATAGCCCAAAAAGCTCTTGCCCCTGAGAGAATTGTCCCATTAACCGCACCAATCGCAGAAATCATAATTATTATAGAAATTATCGCTCTGCCTGATTCTCCAAAAATAACATTGAAAAAGCTTGCAGCAACAATATCATTGGGAGCCTGTTGAATTTCTGAAACATTCAATACACTCAAATAGATAACATTAATCAAAAAATAAAGCACACAGACACCGCCAACGCCAAAAAACAAAGCTCTTGGAAGATTGACTTCGGGTTTTTTAATTTCTGATGCTATAAAGGTTACATTACACCAAGAATCAGCTGAGAAAAATGCCCCAACCATAGCAACAGCCATAACTGTAAGCATATTAAATTCCAAATGAAAATTCGGCATTGTAAAATTCGAATGTACAACATGCGGATTAAAAGCAAAGACCCCACACAAAATCAAGCCTAAAAGCGCAACAAGCTTGGTAGATGTGAATATATTTTGGACAATCGCCCCCAATTGCACACCACGACTATTAACATACGTAAGAATTGTAATAACGCCCATAGCTATCGCTTCTATCGGAGAAATTTTAAATGCACCAATCGCAAAAAACGGAGTACTGTTTACATATTGAGGGATCAAAACCCCGAGAAACTTTGCAAAAGCCACACTAACAGCGGCGATACAACCAGTTTGAATTACCAAAAACAAGCACCAACCATACAAAAAGCCTACACGTTTACCCCAAACTTTTTTAAGATAAACATACATACCGCCGGCTTCCGGGATAGATGCAGCATACTCACTGTAGCAAAGAGCCGCAACCGTTGTGGTAACAGCAACTAACCCCCATACCAAAAGCAATAGCCACGCAGAATGTAATTGTCTGCTGATATCTGCCGAAACGATAAAAATACCTGAGCCTATCATTGAGCCCGCAACAATAGATGTTGCATCAAAAAGGCCAAGATTTCTCTCAAAATGACCTTGTTTCTGTTGTTCTTCCATTCTTCAAATCTCTCTAATAATAACGTTATCAGGATAATTCTACCCCAAAATTTTTTATTTTTCATTTAACTCTGAAATTTTTCTTAACAAAAACGATATATATGGCAATTTTACTTCATATATTGTTTTTATATATTTATAGAGTACTAGGGGTCTCTATAAAATTTCAGAGGAATAAGAGGACAACAAACGTGGTAGAAGGCGCTGACTTCAAAACTGCAATAGCGATATCTGACGGTAATACCAGCAAACCATCAGTCAAAAATGCTGCACAATATAACCAAGCTTATGCTGCACAAAATAGCAATCCTCAGGTTCAAGAAAAAAGAATAAAAGAACCTGATTCAAACATAAATAAAACAGATAATACAAATTCAGGATTGGCAAATGCTGAAGGAAACGATATTCTTGTCAAAAATCCTGTTTTGGCGCAGTCACTGTTTTTAATTTCTAATGAAACACAAAAGAATTTCAATTCAGCCCTCAGTAACGGAACACTGGGTGCTTCATCTGTAAGAGGATTCATACCTCCGCAAATAACTCAAAACGTAGGTCTATTATCTTTCAAAGACAAAGGATCCGACAAAAAAACAACCTTGGACTCTGTAGAGGATGACAAATTCCCACTAAAAAATGACAACCCTGATGCACTTTTAGATGCTATTTGCTAGCTTCAATTAGCTCAATTTCGGCTCCATCAGGATCCTGAACAAAAGCTATTTTCAACCCGGGTTTTAGCTCAAAGGGTTCATATAAGTACTCATATCCGCATTCTTTCAACTTTTGAGTAACTTCATCTAAT
>JAQUTS010000019.1 GCA_028694275.1 Candidatus Gastranaerophilales bacterium | reverse complement strand
GGTACTGATTTAAGAAAATTTTTGCTTGTTTTGCAGGGTTTGCTTGCCCTTTGAAACTTGGCTGTGGTGCATCAATGGGTTCAGGCTGAACTTCCACGCTGTGGCCTCTGAATTGCACGGTGTCTTGTGTGGGTTGAGGTGGCAATTTGGGCCCGTCTTGAGCTGTAGGGGCTTCTTGAACACCAGGGAACGGTTTTGGTTTTGGTGTTTCTTGTGGGATTGGAGTTACGCCTTTAAAACTTATCATTTGCCTTACCTCATATAAATACTAACAGTTGTCTTATTTAAGATAAAACAACTGTTAAATTGCTAAATTAGTGATATTTTGTTAATAAAAATTAATCAAACTTTAACAGAACTTTCAAAACACCCTTCTGACGAGAGTATTCGAAGGCATCTACCGCATCTTTTGCTTCAAATGTTTTTTCGATTAATGGTTTTAGATTAACCAATTCTTTCGATAAAAACTGCACCGCAGGCTTGAACTGTCCGCAACGAGAGCCTAAGATTGTGATTTCATCAATAACAACAGGGGCAAGGTTTAGTGGTTTATCAGCAGCAACAGTGCTTTTTAGAACCAAAACTCCTCTTGGTTTTGTCATAGCAAGAGCCATCTCAAAACCATTTACAGAGCCTGTCGCATCAATTACCACATCGTAGATTTTTTCGAGCTTAAAATCTTTTGATAGGATTGTGTTTACCTTTTGAGCTTTTACTACGTCTAGTTTGTTTTGGTGACGTCCGATGTGGATAAGATCACAAGGTATTGTAGAGAGTGCAAGGCCTATATTGAGGCCGAGTTTTCCATCGCCTAAGATTGCAACTTTATCCTCAGGTTTGATATGAAGTTGCTCCAATATTTCAAATGCCGCCGCAAAAGGCTCTACCAGAGTTGCTTCTTCATCTGTCATATTATCAGGTACTTCCACAAGATTTTTGATGGGTAACGTCACATAATCAGCCATACAGCCTTCTTTGCGCCATATTCCGAGAGTTCCTCGATTTGGGCAATGGCGTTCTAGTTTTTTACCGCACCATTCGCATTCTCCGCATCCTGCGTTGATTTCGCCTACGACTCTTTTACCGATTAGTGATTTATCTTCAGAGTTTACATCTTCGACCACACCCACAAATTCGTGCCCTAAAATGCCCGAATAACCCATATATCCTTTTGTAATTTCGATATCTGTGTTGCAAATTCCTGCAAGTTTGACTCTTATCAGGGCTTCGTTTTTATTTGGGGTTGGTTTTTGTGTATTTTCATCAAAAATTATTTCATTATTAATAAATTTAACTGCTTTCATTCTTCCTCTACTTTCTTTTGTGCATATTTGAGATGCAATTTGTCCAAAAACATAGTTTTGATTTTTTATATTTTTGAATCCGCTCTCCTTGAATATTTTAACAAGCTCATTTTGAGAAGGGAAGTCCTCATTTGAGGCAGCCAAATATCTATAAGGCGTGCTGCTTCCGTGAAAAAGCTTGCCTATAAAGGCTATCCATATATTCATATATGGTTTTAGGAATATATTTAAAAATTTGTTTGGCTTGCCAAGATCAAGGTTTACAAATTTTCCTTCTGTTTTTAGAACTCTGTTGATTTCGTTTACAACTTTTTTTAGGTTTTCTGTGTTGCGAAGCCCAAATGATATGGTGCAAAGATCAAAATTTTCATCATCAAATGGTAGTTTTGAGCAATCTGTCTGCAAAAAGTCGATATCGGGGTATTTTTCTTTGGCTATGGACATCATTTTTTCTGAGAGATCTACCCCCGTTATTTGAGCATCGGGAAAGTTTTCTTTCAATAGCCCTGCTATATCACCTGTGCCCGTACAAAGGTCGAGTATTTTGGCATTTTTGGGGAGGTTTAGGCTTTTGATGAGGGTTTTTTTGATTGATTTGTGCATTCTAAAGCTCATAATATCATTGAGCGCGTCATAGTCACTTGATATCAAGTCAAAAAGGTTTTTTATGAATATGGGGTTTTTTGAAAATTTTTCCATGAGATAATTATATCAAGAAAGCAGCAGGATGGTCGCGGATTTTGTAACCAAAATCCGAGGAAAGTCCGGGCTCCATAGGGCAGGCTGCCGGATAACATCCGGTACGGGCAACCGTCAGGAAAGTGCCACAGAAATGTTAACCGCCGATGGGACGAAAGTTCACAGGTAAGGGTGCAACGGTGAGGTAAGAGCTCACCGGCAACGCTGAGAGGCGTTGGCCAGGTAAACCCCAGTCGGAGCAAGGAGGAAGATATTAAGGTGACCCGCCGTTTCTTCCTAAAAACCGCTAGAGGTGTTTGGCAACAGACATCCCAGATAGATGACCATCGAGGCCTTCGGGCTGAACAGAACCCGGCTTATATGCTGCTTTCTTTTTTTTTGTAAAGATTCTGTAATATAACTGCTCAAAAGCTTAAAGTTTTAATGAACTTACTCCGATAACGAAAATGAAGTTGGTGTATCGGTTAAAAAATCAACTAAGGAGTAAAGTGAAAAATGGGCTTTGCGGCTAATCAAGCACGGTTATTATCTTTAACAGCAAGAAAATGTGATCTTGAAACTCAAATGCAATTGATTTTGAATAACAAACTCAATATGGCTAAAGAGACGGCAAGAATTGCAAATGTCTACAGTGATGCTGCGTCTAACCGTAAATTATTCGTATTTAAGCCGACTACTGATGCTACTCAAAGTCAGTATAAAGAGGTTACAGCTTCAGAACTTTATTCAAACGGCCAGTTATTGGTTGTGAAAAAAGTTGCAAAAAGTACTGATAACCCAAGTGGATACCAGCAAATTGGGAATCTTGGGGCAGAACAAATAGAAAAAGGCCTAAGAGAAGGACTTTTATACCTTGTTCAGGCTGCTGATTTGACAACTCAAGATCCTAAAACAATCAATTTTACTGCAGATTATGGCGGGACAACAGGTAGTATTTTGAATACTGCTCCTACTAATACTCAGTGGCAAATCGTTGACTGGCGTTCTTCTACAACGATTATGGACCAACTCAATTCTGCGGATGATGAGGCTGCTCAGCTTAATTATGAGACAGCAATGAAAGAGATAAACGTAAAAGAAACAAAACTCGATGTCGAAATGAATAATATCGAGACACAACACTCTGCTGTATCTAATGAAATTGAATCAGTAAACAAAATCATTACAAAAAATACGGAAGAATCCTTCAAATATTTAACTTAATAATTTTAATAAAAATATTCATATAAAGACCTTGTTAAATTATCGAACAAGGTCTTTATATTATTCTGTAATCCTTTTATTAAAGGGGGATTTTTTAGGTTTTTGTTTTTTATTTTTTATGATGTATTAGTCTAAAGTATAGTATGTTATTTGTTTTATAAACTAAAGTAGAATACAAATTATTTTTCCATTGTGTATTAATGTTTAATAGTATAGCATATAGCATATCTTAGCCGATCGTACCTGTCCTTAGTGACAGGTTTTTTTATGGGATTTTAGCTAAAGAGTCTGTTTATGCTTATATTTTGAGCTACAAGTTCTGCAATGCCTGTACCAAAGGGGTTTTGGTTTTTTGGTACCACCCAAACTTTGTCCAATTGGCCGAATTTTTGTATTAACAAAGGTGCTGTTTTAATGGCAACGTCTGTTGTGCCCTCAGGATAGTTGTTTATGACAACTCCTGCTATTTTCAGTCCTTTTTTTCTGGCGTATTCTATGCTCAAAAGTGTATGGTTGATAGTTCCCAAATCAGGCTTTGCGACAATCAAAACAGGTAAATTCAACATTTTGGCTATGTCAGAACACATAAAATCCTTGCCAAAAGGCACCATTAGCCCACCTGCACCTTCGACTATTGTGACATCGTTACCTTTTTTAAACTCATTAAAGTCTTTTTTTATGACTTCTTTATCTATTGTTATGTCCTCTACATCAGCTGCAACTGAAGGGGCTGCAGGAATTTCGAGGATGTATGACGCTTTGGTTTTTATCTTTGGCGACAGTTTTTTTACAAACTCAAGGTCGTCTGCGATTCTTTTTTTGTCAGGTCCTATACTCGCGCCGGATTGAGCAGGCTTGTACACGCCGGTTGCAACTCCTTGTGAAACCAAAGTCGCTGCGATACCTGCTGTGATGAAAGTTTTGCCTACGCCCGTGTCTGTTCCGGTGATAAAAAGATCCATTTTCTACTCCTTTTTCAAAAAGTACTGTTAATTTATATTTTAGTATGGATAATAAAATTAATGAACAGACTAAAAAGAGGAATTTAATATGAAGAATAAAGTATTACTTGCAATTATGGATGGGTGGGGCGTTTCGGATCAAAAAGAGCATAATGCAATTTATGAATCAGGGGCTCCAAACGTATCAGCTTTGCAAAAAAAATACCCCAATATTACAATATACGCCGATGGAGAGCATGTCGGATTGCCTGATGGGCAAATGGGCAACTCAGAAGTCGGGCACCTGAATCTTGGCGCGGGCCGAATTGTTTATCAAGAGCTCACAAGAATCAACAAATCAATTAAAGATGGTGATTTTTTCACTAATGAAACCCTCTTAAAAGCTATTGAACACGTTAAAAAACACAATTCTTCACTGCATTTTATGGGATTGGTTTCAGAAGGTGGCGTGCATTCATCTATGGATCATTTGTTTGGTCTTGTTGCTTTGGCGAAGATGAATAGCCTTAAAGATGTATATGTTCACGCATTTTTGGATGGGAGAGATACACCTCCTCAGAGCGCATTGACTTATGTCGCTCAAGTGGAAGACAAACTTTCTGCGGCAGGTTTGCCTCCTGTTGCTACGGTTACGGGTCGCTATTATGTGATGGATCGTGATAACAGATGGGATCGTGTGCAAAAAGCTTATGATTGTCTTGTTTTGGGAGAGGGCGAAAAATCCTCTTCTGCTCTTGAGGCGATAAAAGAATCATATGACAAAGGCAATAATGATGAATTTGTTTTGCCTACAGCTATAGGTGGTGTTGAATCAAGAATTAAGGATAACGATGCCGTTATCTTCTTTAATTTCCGCCCTGACAGAGCTCGTGAAATTACAAGAGCTTTGAATTTTGAAAACTTTGACGGGTTTGAACGCAAAAAACTACCTTCAAATCTTTATTATGTTTGTATGACTCAATATGATGAGACATTTGGCTTGCCGATTGCGTTTCCGCCACATCGTTTGACTAATATTTTGGGTGATGTTTTGGATCGCAATAATGTTCTTCAATTTAGAACTGCCGAAACAGAAAAATATGCTCACGTAACTTTCTTTTTTAACGGAGGCATAGAAGAACCTTTTGCATCTGAGACAAGAGCTCTTGTAAAATCTCCAAAAGTTGCAACTTATGATATGCAGCCTGAAATGAGTGCATATCAGGTTCGTGATAAAGTCCTTGAGGCTTTGGATTCTGATAAGTACGGGTTTATTTTGGTTAACTTTGCAAACCCTGATATGGTAGGCCATACAGGTGTTGAAGATGCTGCTATTAAAGCTGTAAAAACGGTCGATGAGTGCATAGGTGAGATTGCCAAAAAAGTTGAAGAAAGAGGCTATGTGATGCTTTTGACAGCTGATCACGGTAATGCTGAGTGTATGGCTGATGAGACAGGTCCTTTTACTGCTCATACAAACAACAAAGTACCTTTGGTGCTGATTAATGCAGCCGATAAAACGCTGAAATCTGACGGTGCACTATGCGATGTAGCACCTACTGTATTGGAGCTTATGGGTATAGATCAGCCAAAAGAAATGACAGGCGAATCATTAATCAAGTAGAAGAATAAATAACCCTTTATTTATGTTTTAAGTAGAGGGTTTTTTATGTCATAAATCTTTTATAGACTGACCAAAAGCCCGTCATCATACCCAAAACAGACAGTGAAACCGTCCATATCGGAAAGTTTCCGGGTTGGTCGAGCTTATGCCCGATGAAAGCACCGAGCAAAATAGGCATTAAAAGAGAAAACGCAATATCCATCAAATTCCTTAACATGCTTGTTTTTTGGATTATAAACATTATAATTTTACTATAGGGAGAACTAATACGTATATTATGCAAAAGTATAAATTTCAAAAAGCCCTCGGGTTAATTTCAAAAATTCTGAACAAATATGAAAATGCTGACGATACTCTGGATCTTATCTTTAAGTATATTCATGAGATTTTTTCTAATGAAAAATCATACATCTTTTTCATCAGTCCAAGCGGCCTTTACCTTAAGGCGGAATCAGGCTGCAGTGAAACAGAAAGTTTCAATCTTCAAAAAGTCAAAGAAATGGGCCTTTTGACCAGAAGATTTATCAAAAATCAAGAGACTGTAGTTGATAATGCAAAAGAAATAGCTGAAGAAATTGGCATAGAAACATCATCAGGTTCTTCTTTTGTTGCTTCTCCTTTGAAAATAAAAGATGCGCTTTTTGGTGTTTTACTGCTCCAAAAAGACTCTGTTGAGCCATTTTCTGTCGAAGATAAAGAAATTGTAGAGGCTTTTTCATCTGTTGCCGCTTATATTATAAAAGACGCGGAACTTTCTGATGTTTTCAAGCTTCAATTGAAAATATTGCAAGAAAATATAATTGAAAAAACCGAAGCTTATGTTGTGATAACAGAAAAAAATAAACAAATTCTTGAAGCAAACAAAGTAAAAGATGAGTTTTTGGCAAATGTGTCTCATGAATTGAGAACACCTTTGCATGCAATCATCAACTCTTCTGATGCTCTCAAAATGGAAGTTTTTGGTCCTTTGAATGAGAAGCAGCTTGAATATGTCAATGATATCAACGCAAGTGCTATACATCTTAGCGGCATTATTAATGAGATTTTGGATATGTCAAAACTTGAAGCCAATCAGATGTCATTGAATAAATCATCTTTTGATGTTGAATCGGCGGTGGATGAGGTTTTGAACATTACAAGATCATTGGCGGATAAAAAAAATATAACTTTCAAAAAAGATTATTATCATTCCAAAATATTAATCAATGCAGATTTTAAAAAACTTCAGCAGATACTTTATAATTTGCTCAGTAATGCCATCAAGTATACTAATCCCGATGGTGTTATAGAAATCGGCTTTACTAAAGACAAAGACAATGTGCGCTTTTTCGTCAAAGATAACGGAATCGGCATAGAAGAAAAATACCATGGCAAGATTTTTGCCAAATTTCAGCAAATAGAAAATGTTTATACCAAAAAAGAAAGTTCAACAGGGCTTGGACTTACAATAACAAAAGAATTTGTTGAAATGCACGGCGGCAAAATTTGGCTTGAGAGCAAAGTAAATGAAGGTACAACTTTCATTTTTGAATTGCCTGCGTAGGTATTTTAAACAAGAAAAAACAGTCCCAAATTGGTGCCGGGACTGTTAATAGGAATTTAAATAAGCAAAATTACCCCTATACCAGAGTAGGAACTTGTTCGAAAATTCGCTCAACCACACTCATAGCGTGTATTTTTGTTGTATTGAATACAGGGATTGAGGCTTCTTGAATCATAAGAGGGATTTCTGTGCATCCAAGTATTACGCCTTGTGCCCCTTGGGCTTTCATTTTGTCTATTATTTCCAGATATTTTTGTTTTGAAGATTCTTTTATCTGTCCGCAGCAAAGTTCTTCATAAATCACCCTGCTGACTTCCATTCTGTCTTCGTTGTTCGGAATTATGGTTTCTATGCAATAGTCTTCTGCCAGTTTTTTGGAGTAAAAATCTTCTTCCATTGTGAAAATCGTACCCAACAGTCCGACCTTTGCCATATTTTGTTTTGTGATTTGTTCTGCAACAGAATCAACCATGTGAATAAGAGGTACAGAGATATTTCTTTGTACTTCAGGTGCTACTTTGTGCATCAGATTGGTGCATATCACAATATATTCAGCGCCGGCCTTTTCAAGGTTTTGTGCCGCCGTACTCAATTTTTCCCCTAGCTCATCCCATTTGTTTGCAAACTGCATCGCTTCAATTTCTGCAAAGTCAAAACTTTCAATAATGAGTTTTGCAGATGAGCATCCGCCGAGTTTTTTTCTTACTTCTGAATTAATGATTTTGTAGTACTCAACTGTTGATTCACAGCTTAGTCCACCCAAAAGGCCGATTTTTTTCACTTTTCTCTCCTTGATTTATCTCGTCTCTTCTAGTAACATGAAACCATATTTTTAAGGCAATTTAAATCAATATTTAAGTCAATATCGTACTTTATGCCATAAAATTTAAGGAATAAATCTCAAATTATGCAAAAAATCAATCTCGATGAAACTTCTTTAAAAATTCTCTCTCTTTTGCAAAAAAATGCAAGGATGTCTTTTACCGAAATTGGCCAAGAAATCGGTCTGACATCATCAAGTGTTGCAGAACGTGTAAAAAAAATGGAGGAACAAGGCGTTATTGAGAGCTATACTGTTAATGTTAATTCTGAAAAACTGGGTTTTTCGATAACAGCGGTGATGCTTGTGAGCTTTACAGGGGTTTTTGCACAGCAAGAAAAAACAATTGTTAATGAGCTTTCAAAATTTTATCAGGTGGTTGAGTGTATCAGGATTACAGGCAAAAATGATTTTTTGATAAAAATAATGGTATCATCTATGGAGGAGTTCAAAATCATTAATGATGAAGTAGCAAAACTCGGACAAGTGGACACATCCCTTGTGGTGTCAACGTTTGTCAATAATACAACAATAGATTTGGAAAAAATGTTACAGAACCAATAGATAAGGAGTGTTATATGTGGCAAAAAGATATTAATATCAATGAAGTTAAAGAGTTACGCCTAAAAACAAATGTGTATTTTGGGGTGGGCGCAATTGAAAAAGTTGATGATGTTGTAAAAGATATGGTATCTAAAAACATCAAAAAAGTAATTGTAGTTTCTGGGCGAGGTGCTTACAAAATCACAGGAGCTTGGGATTATGTGCAAAAGGCTCTTGATTCTTATGGGGTTGAGTATGTGAATTTTGATAGAGTTGCACCAAACCCTACAACTCACCAAGTTGATGAAGCTGCTAAAATGGCAATTGATTTTGGTGCTGAAGCTGTTATAGCAATAGGCGGCGGCTCATCGATTGATGCAGGTAAAAGTACTGCTATTTTGATGAAATACCCTGATAAAACTTGTACAGAATTATACGAGTATGCTTTTTCCCCAAGTGAGGCGGCACCGATTTTGGCTATCAATCTTACTCACGGTACAGGTACAGAAGTCAATAGATTCGCTGTTGTGACGGTTCCTGAAAAAGATTTCAAACCGGCGATTGCTTATGATTGTATTTATCCGACTTGGTCCATCGATGATCCCAAATTGATGACAAAATTGTCACCAAATCAGACAATTTATGTATCAGTTGATGCGGTTAATCACGTAGTAGAAGCGGCGACAAGCCTTTGTGCATCACCTCTTGCTATCACAATGGCGAAAGAAACCATTAGATTTGTTGCAAAATATCTTCCGATTGCGCTAAAAGATCCTGATAACTTGGAGGCAAGATATTTCTTGGCTTATGCTGCATTGTTGGGCGGGGCATCTTTTGATTATGGATTGCTTCATTACACTCATGCACTAGAGCATCCTCTAAGTGCTTTAAAACACGAACTTTCACACGGTTTGGGACTTGCTATGTTATTGCCTGCTGTTGTGAAAAACATCTATGCAAGCAAAGCGGAAACACTTGTTGAGATATTTGAGCCGATTGTACCGGGTTTGAAGGCAACTGCTGATGAGGCTGAATTTTGTGCAACCCAAATCGAAAACTGGCTTGTTTCTGTCGGAATATCTCACAAACTTGAAGACGAAGGCTTTAGCGCATCAGATATCGACAGGCTTGTCGAGCTTACATTCACGACACCTTCTTTGGGCGGTTTGTTAGAAATTGCTCCGACAAAAGCCACAAGAGAAGTCGTTGCCCAAATTTATACAGATTCTTTGGTATCTTTGAGTAAGGCAAAAGTCGCTAACTAAAACAATTAGCTATTGAAAAAGGGGGCTTTTGGGCCTCCTTTTTATTTTGCGTCGCAAAAGCCCAAATACTCTACAATGCAAGTGAGCTTGGCTGTTGCGAGCTGTTTTTTTAGTTCAATTATTTCTTGCTTGAATTCAAGTTCTTTGTACAATTCTTCGGGCAGGGGTTGCTTTTCTTGCTTTGTTATTCTTTCTTTTAAGTTTTTGTATTTTAGGTAGTCATATCTCATTTTTAGAAGTATTTCCTGTTGTGTTGGATTTAGGTCTGTTTGTTGTGAGGCATCGTTTATGAAAGTTTTTATAGATGGATCTATTTCAAAATCATCAAAGGTTTTATCAAAAAATGGCTGATTTTTGAGTTGTGTAAAGACTAAAAATTGGTTTATGCAAAGTTTTTTCGCTTTTTCATATTCAAAAAGTTCGCTTTGTGCTGCTGTATATTTTTCGGTGGCTTCTGCTATTGCAGGAATTTCGACAGTTTGTTTTACAAGGTCAAATTTTTCTTTTTCGAGTGAAAATTCTTCTTTTTGTAAATCTGCCAGTTTTTGGTTTTTCAAAATATTAAAATACAACCCGATTATGATTTGTTTTGTAATTTTTTCTCGTAATTGAGGTGAATTTTTTATCGTATCTACCGGGAACTCCCCCTCTATTGTTAGTATTGGCGGGGCAAATTTCGAATTTGAATAATAAAGAGCTTTTATATCATTCGGACTTTCAGGCGGTGTCAAAAGATTTATGAAAGTTGTAAAATTTTTGAAGTTTTTTATGAATAATTTTGAATTTTGGCTATTTACGCTGCCCAGTGCCACCCCTTGTGATAGGGTGTTTTCAGGTGCTTCGGCCCAAATATCTACACACTGTGCAAATGTGATTTGGCTAAACATCAATAGTATTAAAATAATTGCTAAAATTCTATACTTTTTCATAATTATATAGTAGCAGTTACTGTGATAAAATCAATTTGTATCACGTGTGTACAATTAAGGCGGGCATAAATGGATTACACAAAACTTCTCCCCAAAAGGGCTCAAGACTCTCATAAAGGGACTTTTGGAAAGGTACTCAATATTGCAGGAAGTACAAACTATCAAGGGGCGGCTTATTTGTCTTCTGTTTCCGCTTTGAAAATCGGTGCAGGGTATGTTACTTTGGCTACACCTGATTATATGGTGGATAATTTTGCCTCTTTGGGACCTGATATTACTTTTTTGCCTTTGGGCTCTTCAGTTTTGGAGAAGTTGTATCTCATTGAAGATAATTTGCCCAAATATGATGTGGTTTCAATAGGCTGTGGACTTGGGTGTGATTATCGTACTGTATTTTTTGTTAATAAGGTTTTGGACTTGCTTGAAAATACTGACATTCCTGTTGTTATAGATGCTGATGCGATCAATGCTTTGGCTATTTCAAATAGGACTAATCTACCTGAAAACTCAATAATTACACCGCATGAGGGTGAGTTGGCAAGGCTATTAAAAATCAAACCTGATGAAGTTTCTTCAATAAGAGAAGGCTTTGCTAAGGAAATAAGTAAAAAGCTATCTTGTACTACAGTGTTGAAAGGGCATAACAGCGTTGTTTGTTCTGTTGATCTTAATATTGTTATTAATCAAACAGGTAATTCATCTTTGGCCAAAGCAGGTACGGGGGATGTTTTGACAGGGATGATATCAGGGCTTTTGGCTCAGGGGTTGAATACTTATGATGCTGCTCTTTTGGGTGTTTATTTGCACGGTTTGACAGGAGAAGTTGCATCGGAAAATTTGAGCGAATATTCAGTTTTGGCATCTGATTTGTTAAAATTTATCCCTCTTGTAGTTAAAAATCTTAACAAACTAGCAACTTTTCCCATTGACAATGTTTTAGATTAATTGTAAATTAGATTTGTTATTGAAATTGGACGAATTATGATTAATAATCAGCAAAAATTAAACAACTGGTGGCAACTGTACTCTTGTACAGGTGTTTTTTGCTGGCGTTAAATACTAATAATTTTTAATTGCGAGAGCCTGTACAAGTTTATTGTGCAGGCTCTTTAGTATTTTAACGTAAGGATTTAATCAAATGGTAACCTCAGTAAATTTAATAAACACTTTATCAACGCCTTTAAGGATTGCGTCAAATCTCATTACAGGGCAAGAAAAGACATCAGGCTTGGCTCATACGAGATTTGTTCAAGACACTGTGACAAACCTTGGTCCCAAAGCCACTTTTGCAAGAAGCAAAGCTGACTTGGCCGAAAATACTTTTTTGGAGTTGACAGAATCTGTCCTTGTTTACTACTGCCCTGTTCTTTTGGGCGAGGAGCTTTTTCGCAAAATATATTCTAAAGGTTTATCAAAGGAACAACAAAAAAATATCTCTACAAGTGCCAAGGATTTGCTCAAGAAGCCAAATATCAATAACAAAAAGCTTATGCCGGTAAAAGCCGCTATAGCCTTGGGCGGGTTGATGATTCCGTTCATTGAGTATTCTTTGAATTACACAAAAAATCTTATGACGCTGAAAGTCTTTAAACAAGGTAATTTTGACAATATTGCCAATTTGAATAAAGACAAAATTGAACAAAAATCAAAACAAGAGCAAGTCAAATCAAGTGCTCTTAAGCATCTTAAAATAGCTGCAGGCTTGTGCGCAGCAGCTCTTTTAGGAAGTGCCGTTCTTGCAAAAAAAGGTGGCAATTCAAAGACTCTTCAAAACATCAGTGAGTTTATACTTGCCCCCGGCAGTAAATTATTCAAGAAAGATAAAAAGAAAGCTGAGTTTTTTGATAAATATTGCAGTATAGATTTTGACAACAATAACGGCAAATTGGCACTTAGCAAAGGGCAAATAACAGCTTGTGTAGCCATCGGGGGCGTAGGGTATTTTGGGGCGGCTAAAGATCGCGGAAAACAAAATTACCTTGAAACCCTTTATAGATACCCTCTTGTCGGTTTTTATGTTATTACAGGCGGGGATCTTTTGGATAAAGGATTCAAAAAAATCCTCAAAAAAGCAGGCAAATGTAAGGATATGATTGATGACAAATTGAATGTTCCCAAAATGGAAGATTTGCCAAAGCTTGCCCAAAAGCTTTCTCAAGAAAAAAACACCAAGTTGGAATCAGAATATAAATCTCTTGTGAAACAAAAAACCTTAATTACGGGCGTTCCATTCCTCTTTGGCCTCGCTGTTATGGGCTTTTTTGTCGCAGGAGCGTCGAATTTGTTCACCAAATATAGATTTAATAAAGACAAATGTAAAAAAAATATTAATTAAGATATGGCCTCGCCCTTGTCAATGATACAATGGGTACATACAGATGACTGTTGAAATAACAATCTTGTTGAGCGACATTCATTTTATATGTGTATAAAAGGAGGCTTATTATGAAAAAATTCAAATGTTTAGTTTGTGGTTATATTTACGATCCTGCTGATGGAGATCCGGCTAACGGCGTTGCTCCCGGCACAGACTTTGCTGATGTTCCTGAAGATTGGGAATGCCCGATTTGTATGGTTGGCAAAGATCAGTTTGTAGAAGACGAAGACTAATAATTAGATTGGAAAAGAATAAACAATGAAAATGACTGAGTTGGCTCCGAATATTTTTGCCTGCGGTGAAAAAGACAAAGACAGAAAAATGTTTGACCAGTTGATTCCTCTTCCTGAGGGAACAACTTATAACTCGTATTTTGTCAAAGGTTCTGAAAAATCGGCCTTGATAGATACGGTTTATCCCCCTAAGGTGGATTTACTGTTGGACAAAATTGAAGAGGCCAATATTGAGAAGATAGACTACATTATTTCAAATCACGCGGAACAAGACCATTCAGGGGCTATACCTGCTTTGCTTGAGAGATTTCCTGATGCGATGGTCGTTACCAATGAGCGTGTTAAAGATAATGTTGTTTCTATGCTTCATGTGCCAGAGGACAAATTTATCATCGTAAAAGACGGTGATAGCATATCTCTTGGTGATAAAACTCTTGAGTTTATTCTTGCTCCTTTCGTGCATTGGCCTGATACGATGTTTACATATTTGGTTGAAGATAAGTATCTTTTTACTTGCGATCTTTTTGGGGCACATTATACAACAGGTGATGTTTGGGCTGATTATTCAGATGCATTACTAAATTCTGCAAAGAGATATTATGCAGAAATTATGATGCCGTTTCGCAGTTTTGCTGCCAAATATTGCAAAAAAATCAGAGAAATTGACCCCAATGTGATTCTTCCAAGCCATGGGCCTGTATATGACAAGCCTGAGTATATTTTGGATGCATATGATGATTGGACATCCGATAGGGTCAAAAATAAAGTAATTATGCCTTATGTTTCTATGTATGACAGTACAAAAATAATGGCCGAATATTTGACCGAGAAACTCGAAGAAAAAGGCGTAGAAGTTGTTCTTTGGGATTTGATAGAAGGCGATACTGGTGAGCTTTTGATTGATGCTGTTGATGCTGCGACTATGGTTATCGGGGTTTCGATGGTTTTATCAGGGCCTCATCCATCAGCAGTTTATGCATCATATTTGCTCAATGCTCTCAAGCCTAAGCTTAAATATTACTCTATTATCGGTTCATATGGTTGGGGCGGTAATTTGACTAAAGTCATTGAGAATATGTTTACGATTATTAAACCCGAGAAACTTGAATATGTGATTATCAAAGGTCGCCCAAAAGGTGACGATTTCGCCAAGCTTGATGCTTTGGCAAATGAAATTGCACAAAAGCACGAAGCATTTGCTTAAATAATAAAATATTAAAACCCCAAGCAATTTGCTTGGGGTTTTAGTTTGATATTTTTTTAAATTATATTTTCTTTTATTGCTTTTACAGCTGCTTGAACTCTGTCATCTACGCATAGTTTTTGCAAAATGCTGCAAACATGGGCTTTTGCCGTGTGTACGCTTACGATAAGTTCTTTTGCGATTTCTGTATTGCTTTTACCTTTTACCAGAAGTTTTAATACTTCCAGTTCTCTTTCTGTCAACTGTGCTCTGGCATCTGAGATTTCGTAAGAATTTAATATTTTTGTTGATTCCGGTTTTGGCATCAAGTTCAGGATGTATTTTGATACGCCAGGGTCAATCCAGGCAGCACCTGAACCGACGGATACTATTACATTGACAAGGCTTTGCGGGTCAATGTCTTTTAAGCAATAACCATTAGCTCCTGACCCCATCGCTGAAATCACTTCTTCTTCTCTTTCATGAGAAGTTAGTACTATGATTTTGGTGTCAGGTGAAATTTCTTTAATTTTTTGGGTGGCTTCAATACCATTCATCCCCGGAAGGCCTAAATCCATAAGAACTACATCAGGTTTGAGCTTTTCAATAAGCTTTAATCCGTCCTCAGCATTTTCGGATTCTGCCACAACGCTAACTCCTTCAAATTCGTTTAATGTAGCTTTTAAGCCGAATCTTGTCAGCTTGTAGTCTTCTACAATAATTAAATTAAGTGTTTTGTCTCTAACTTCAACCATATTGCTTCTCCATAAAAATGAATTAAATTTAAATTCAAGAGTAAATAGTTTTAAAACTTGCAATTATAATATTTAGAAAAATTATAATTATATATTACCCGCATGGACTATTGTTAATCATCTAGTTGGGCTAGCAACTCCCCTGCCAGGTATAAAGAGCCACATATAATAGAGAGTTTTTGTTCGTTTTTTTGCCTGTTGATAATGTCTAATACATCAGATATATCTATCATTGACCTTTTGTCATCAGTTAGGTATTTTTGGAATTCTTCTTCCCCGCAAGAGTTAGGTGAATTAAACTTTACAAAGTACACAATATCTTCTTTTTTGAATAAAAACTTAATACTTTTATCAAAATCCTTATTTTTTAAGGCTCCAAAAAACCAAACCCTATCTTTATTTTGAGAAATTTTATCTAAAGTATCTCTGAGCGATTTAGCCGCGGATGGGTTATGTGCCCCGTCGATTACTATGTTTTTATCCCAAAACTGCATTCTCGCAGGCCACAGTACGTTCATAAGGGATGTTTCTTCATCTTTAATTGTGTAACCGATTTTTTTTAGTTCGTCGACGGTTTTTGCCACAAGAGCAAGATTCTCCCCTTGAAACTCCCCTATCAGGTTAGTTCTGTAGGTTTTTTCATTTATTGTTATGTTGGTTTTTTCTGAATCAATTTGTATTTTTTGCGGTGTTTGAGCTATTACAAGATTTGAATTTGTTTCTTTTACCTTTTTTTGTATTGTTTTTAGGCCGTTATTATTTGGGTTGATGATAACAGTGGAATTTTGCTTGATGATTCCTGCTTTTTCTCTTGCTATTTCATCAATAGTGCCACCAAGACGCTCTGTATGATCAAGTGATATTGAGGTTATTATTTCTAAAATAGGTGTGATGATATTCGTTGCATCGAGCCTGCCGCCGAGTCCTGTTTCGATTATGTTGATGTCGGTATTTTCTTCAGCAAAATAGCAAAATGCTACGACCGTAAGGATTTCAAACTCAGTCAGCGGAATATCGTTTTTAGCGGCAGTTGAATTAACTTTTTCAAGCAATAATTCAAATGCTTCATCCGGTATGTCTTTGCCTGATATTTTTATTCGTTCATTATATTTTATGAGGTGAGGACTTGTGTACAGGCCTGTTTTATAGCCCGAGTTTTTTAGTATTGTCGCCAGCATAGCACTGGTTGAACCTTTTCCGTTAGTGCCTGCTATGTGTATTGTTTTGATTTTTTTGTGGGGATTTTCAAGCAGATTTAGAATCTTTGATATTCTTTCTAATCCCAAATTGATGTGGAATTTTTCTTTTGAAGTCAAATTCGAGTTTATTTTTTCATAGGTATTATTCATAGGTTTGTACTTTGTAGATTGTTTTATAAAGTCTGTCTTTGTAATAGACATTTATGCCGTAATATTGATCATTATACGCAAAACATTTTACGTCATGCTGAGGAACTTGTACATTGGGGGTTCTTCTTCCTGATATTATTCCAAAGGCTTTATATACGCTTCTGAGGCCAAAAGGTGCGTCTTCATAGGGATCTTTTGGTTGGGGATATGTTGTTGCCGGATTTATTTGTTTGTTTTCAAAAATCGGCACTGTGTATAAGACTTTTCCTTGTTGCTTGAACAACAGATAATATCTTGCATTTATTTTTCTTGGGGTTAAAAGATAATACCCGGGCTCGATAACTGTTTTGTGGCAGTGTATG
>JAQUTS010000158.1 GCA_028694275.1 Candidatus Gastranaerophilales bacterium | reverse complement strand
CGACCACGCCGGCAGAGTTAATAGAGGCAAGGGCTATAGCTTTTTTAACATCGCCGGTTTTCAGCAAAGTCCCTACAAACGTGCTGGCAAAAGCATCTCCGGCGCCAAGAGTACTAACAACCTTGGCAGGAAAGGGTTTTGCGAAGAAGAAACTTCTTCCGTCGTACACATACATGCCATTTTTTCCGTCAGTTATCAAAACTATATCTTTCACAAAATTTTTCAATTTTATGAGCATTTCTTTCACATAAGGATCTATTGGCGAGTCATTCGGCTCATCGTATTTGGTTTCGGATTTGGCCGCAATGCCTGTAAAATCAGAAGCTTCATGCTTATTCAAAATAATTACATTCATAGCAGAAACCACTTTTTCTCTGCCTTTCAATCCTTTTTTTATTGTTGTACCACCGGGATTACAAGCAAAAAACACCCCGTTTTTATCACAAAATTCTGCAATATCATCCAAAACAAGATCGGAAGAATTGCTCAAAGCAGAACAATATATAGCTTTTGTGGATTTTAAAGCCTCCCAGTCAATGTCATCTTTGGTCAAAGTTGAGTTGGCCCCTCTTTGGGTCAAAACAGTCCTATCCCCCTCAAAACTTGTCAAAATGATAGAAAAACCCGTTCTTTGTTTTTTATCATGAACAACCATAGACGTATCTACGTTTTTGGAATTAACCTTACTCAAAAGATACCCAGAAATGTGCCCCGCGCCTGTTTTGACAAGCAATGAGGTTTTAAGCCCGAGCCTTGCAAAAGAGACAGAAGTATTAACGGCACCACCGCCTATATCAAAGCTTGATTTTTGAATTTCGATTTTATCGCCGTAACCAAGACAGAAAAATTCTTTTTTGCCTTCAATACTCTTCATTTCAAGGATATTTTCTTTGCCTGATTCTACAAAAAAATCCAAGGTAGCTCCGCCGATTGCCAATATATCAAACATAATTTTTCTCCGTATTGTCTTTATTTCTAATTATAATACATTTTTCACACTGACAAGAGCAAAACCTCATAATTCAACTCCTGCAAGCTTTTTTATCATTGATGATAAAAGATTGTTAAGAAATATTACAGTATATACTCGAGTATATACTGTAATATAGCAATAATATATACTAATTTGTTTTTATATAAGAGTAGAGTTACCAATAATTTGGAAAGAGCGTTAAACTTATGCCAGTACCATTCGGTGGATTAACAAATTATTTCAAATCAATGTCAGCTGATGACTATCAAAAGTTCATTGCTAGCAACCAAAACGATGGTAATGATAAAAATGATATTTGGACAAAATTCGCAAACGTAGCAAGAAACGAAAAAGCAACAGAAGCCGATAAAACAAATATCTACCAAGAATTAGACTCAGCCTTAAATGATGAAAACAACTACTCAAAGATGGGAGTTGACTTCACTAATTCACAATCTAAACAAGTAAGACTTAGAGTCAACGATCAAGACAACGATAACAAAGCTGACGTAACAATACAAGAACTTGGAGAACCGCAAACAAACGGTAATACAACAACTGTAGGTATAGCTAATACTAAAAACTTCTTTGGCAACGGTCAAACTTCAGAAACTGACAGATTAGGAAATCCTGTAAATAAAGATCAAAAAACTGAGCAAAAAAACAATAGCGATGCTATAGATAAAATTCTTGCACCACAAAACGGCAAAGAAATGCTCGGAACTTATACCAACTCAACAAATGATGAAGAACAAGCTACACAAAAAAAGAAAGGTGAAGCAATTGACCTTTCAAAAGACGATTACAAAATGCTAGACGATCTTGGTGTAGTAGTCGTAAAAAATGATAAACAAGGAAACCCACAAGACCTTGATTTAAACAAAGAAAAACTACAAGGATTAAAACCTGAACAACTTGAAAAACTAACGCCTGAGCAAAAAGATTTGGTGGGTAAAGTACAAAATGTCTCTAAAGGTCTCAGACCTGACGGAACAGATGCTGATGCAGCACCTGAAGTTAAAAAAGAAGAGAAAAAAGAAAACCAACCTCAAGTTGAATACTATGATAAAGACAAAACACAAAAAAGATCAGAAGTTAAACAAAACGAAGACGGAACAACTTCAAAAGTAAGATACAGCAAAAACGGAGATGTTGTTTCTGAATCTATAACAAACGGAAACAAAAAAATTGCTGACATCAAACACAACAAAGACGGCAGCACTCAAAGAACAGAATACGATGAAAACAACCGCAAAAAATCAATCACAGAAAAAAACAAAGACGGCAACGTAACAAAAACTACAGAATTTACAAAAGACGGCTCAATAGAAACAAGCAAAAACAAAGCCGGACAAGAAGTTGTAAGAACTTATGATAAAGACGGCACTATCACAGGCGTCACCATTGGCGGAGAACAAGCAAAAGGCACTGCCCAAACAAATGGGGATGAAGATGTTGAAGATGCAACTTTTGTAGATGCCGAAAAAGCTGCTGCATTATTAAAAAATGACGACAAACTAAAAGCAGCTGTAAAAGGACTTGAAATCAAAGACGGCGATAAAGAACTCACACCTGATCAAATCAATAAAGCCATCCAAAGTGGTGATTTGGAAGTTTACCAAAATGAAGACGGTGAATATATCGTCAAATCAAAAGTTGAAGACAAAAAAGATAAAGACGGCAACGTCATTGAAGGCGAAAAATCAGAAAAACTAGGCGTAGGAGCCAAAAAAGACCCATACCAAAAAATGATGGAAAGCTTCATGGGTGATGGTTCTGATCCTATGAAAATGATGATGGGCTTTATGATGATGCAAATGATGATGCAAATGACAGGCGGCGGCATGATGGGACAAAACCCAATGGCTGCAATGAACCAATTCGGAGCAATGTCAGGTCAAAGACAAAAACCTGAAAAAGAAACAGCAGCTCAAGCCTTTGCTGATCGCGGCATCGAAAGCTGGTTTGACGGAAGCCGTAATTCAAAAGCTCGTATGCTCGCAAATAAAGATTCTGCATCTGAAAAAGCCGAACTATTAAGAGCCAAAGCTGATTACAGAAGAGAAAACGGTCAACCAAACTGGTTCCAAAGAAACTTCTTATTCAAAAAGACTTCTGATCAACTCGATGCAAAAGCTGAAAAACAAGAAGACAAAGTAGCCGCTATAGAAGCTACATTGGCTTAAGATTAAACAAAATCTTATTTTCGAGGTAGAATTTTGATATGAACAAATTTCTACTGACAGGCAAAACACTACAAGAAATGGAAGACTTTGTTGTGAGTTTGGAAGAACCCAAATTTAGAGCAAAACAGCTCCACAGTTGGATTTATGACAAATCCATATCCGATTTTGCCCAAATGACAAACATATCAAAAGACTTCAAAGCCAAACTTGAAAAAACAGCTGTGATTTCTGATGTCAAAATAAAACAAAGACAAATTTCAAAAGACGGTACTATCAAATATCTCATAGAATATTCTGATGGGAATGCTACGGAATGCGTGCTTATGCGCTTTGACAACAGAGCCAATTTGACAGCTTGTGTAAGCTCACAAGTAGGATGTGCCGTCGGATGCAAGTTTTGTGCCACAGGCAAAATAGGGTTCATCAGAAATCTAAGCGCACAAGAAATAGCGGAGCAAGTCCTTACAATCCAAAGAGATACAGGCCTCAAAGTCACAAACGTCGTTTATATGGGGCAAGGAGAGCCTTTGCTCAATTATGACAATGTGATGAAATCAATAGATATA
>JAQUTS010000157.1 GCA_028694275.1 Candidatus Gastranaerophilales bacterium | reverse complement strand
ATCAAGAGGAAACTCCCCTAGGTAGTTTATGTAATGGATTACGCTTTCTGCTTCTTTTCTTCTCTCTTTTATTTCGGGTTTTTTCTTTTCAATAATCATCGGCAAAGCACTAAGTTGGCCGATGTTCCATTCCGCCTTTGCTAAAACCTTTTTTCTTTGTGCTTCAACGTCTTTAAACCTTACAGTTAACGACAAAAAGAAAGGGCAGGGCAATTTCATTTGGAAATCTCCCCCCATCGGACTGAAGAAAATGCTTTGGTATCCAAATGCGTCAACTTCTTTCGGGTATTTGTTTGTTGTCAAGACTTTTGCCATCCACCCATCTTTAAGCTTTAAAATTCCAGACTCATCATCGCTTGCTTCGACTTGTGCACCCCTAGACATTCTTTTGCTTATTGTCGTTATCGGGTCGCCATTTTTGTCATAACTCCCTCTGCTTGGATTTAAAATTTCTTGCACAAAAGCCACCAAATCATCATCGTCCGCGATAACTGCATTAAAATTTTCTTTTAATATGCCGAAAATTTCGTTCGATTGTTTCAGGATGCTCTCTTTTTTTAATCCCCTTGGGAATAAGACACTTAAGACGTGTGTGAAGTTTCGCACTCTAAAGTCTGCATCATCGCCCATTATGCTATTTTCAGTCCACTCTTGAAAAGAAGAGCTTCTGCGAAGTGCGATTTCTTTTAGTTTTTCTGGGAATTTAACATTGGCTTTTTCGCAATGAATTGTTGAGGCGTAGCTGTCTAAAATACTTTTAATGTCTCTGCCGGCGAGCATACTAATATGCACAACTGTATCATCTTTCACTATTGCGCTTAGAACGTTCAATATGACCGACTCTGTTGATTCTGTTAAATAAACTGGCGGAGTAATTTTAAAAGCTATACCAATTCGCCCATCGTGCATCTGAAAAAATCCCAAATCACTTTCGTCGTCTTTTAGATAAGAGCGGTAAAATAACAATCTCGAAATAGTTCTCTTGTCCGCCAAAGCTTGCATTTGCGTTTTTGTAAAAGCATCAGGGGAAGCCGTTAAATCAACAGGTAGAAAAAAGTCTTTGATTGCATTTGCAATTTTTATGATTGTTTTTTTATCAACAAGCGAATATGAAACATACGCTATCCCGGTTAAAATTAAAATTAATGCGATATTCCCAGAGCTCATTGTTTGTACCTTTTTTGTAAAATTAACAAGTTGCTTTTAGATAACGGAGCAAAAGGGCCGTCAGTAAATGTGATTTTAAACTGTTCATTTTCGTTTTCGATGCCCAAAATTATCTTCTCTCCAGCCGACGTGTCTATAGCTTTTCCTATTAGCAAACTTATAGCTTTTTCGTTTTCTTTGTTTTCTGCCCAAATCCTAAATTCATTTTGTATGCTTTCGTTTTTATTTAAAAACTCTTTTACAAGATATGCCATGTATGTACTCGGGCTATCTTTTTTTGCGGATTTTGTTTTTGCCCATTCACAAAGAAGCCTATTAAGCTCATTGCTATTTTCTTCTTCTTGTTTTTTTATTTCTTTTGTTTCTTTAGTTTCTTTTATTTCCTTTAATTGTGAAGTTGAGTCCGCACAACTAAATGTTGCACAATCAAAATCTCGTGAAGTTGAGTCCATATAACTCAATCTCATAATTTGTCTTTCTGCCTTTACTTTTCTTGCTAACTGTGATTTTTCATTTGCGATTTTAGCCTGCTCTTTTTTGTGTATATACGGCAATAAATATGCTATTTGCTTTGCAGAAAAGAAGACCGATCCATCTTCATTTTTTTCAACAACAAAGAGCCCATACGCGTTAATAACAGCATCTATTTTAGCTCTTGTTGTTCCTATTTCTTCCACCAAAAGGTCGATATCTTGTAGGGGAAATTTAAAGTCTCTTTGTTCTCTTAAAATTTCCAGCAACATAAAATATATGCCATAACCCTCCACCCCAAGGTCTTTTCTTACACGCAAAATCTTAAGGTCTCTTCTTGCGTCTTGAAAATGTGGAAAATAATAACTATCTTTCATCTTGCATCCTTTTCGTGTAGCTCTAGCAAAACCTCTACTTGCTTAACAAGTGTTGGTTCAACAAGTGTTGGTTCAACAAGTGTTGGTTCAACAAGTGTTGGTTCAACAAGTGTTGACGACTTATTGTCTTCTTTTTTAAAGCACTTATCTTCCCAGCCTTGGAACGCAAAGCTTTTTTTCGATTAATCTCTGCTCGATCAAACCATATAACCCCAGAGTGCAGTTGTCCATTTGTTATTTCAAAAAGGTTGTTATTTTTAAAAATTTGTATAACCTGTTCATAATCAAATCCGAAGTTCTCCGCCAACTGCTTAACCTCACCCAGTAAACACTCAGAGCTTTCTTTTTGCCAAAGATATTCACAGATTATCCAGTATGCACCATAGAATTCCACACCATTTTTTTTAAGCAACCTCGCTAGATTTGCATCATAAACAGAGTAGCATCTGTGCTTCAAGTATTCCTTTACCATTTTTACCCTTTTTGCTTTACGTAAGGACAAGGACAAACCCAAAAGGGTATTAATGCGGTTTGCCCTCACGTAAAGGCACTAAATTTGAATTTCAAAAAGAAACTCAATAAAAACTACCTACCTTTGTGTAGTCTTTATTGAGAGCCCCGCAGGGCAGGGGTAGGAATTTATACGTCTCTACCCCTCAAGTTTTTTATTTACAGCTCTAACCTCTTGTTGCACATCTTCAATTGTCTTTGAAATATTTTCTTGCAAAATCTCTCCTTGCTCTTCAATCATCCCAGCAGTCATACTCGTGTTGTTGCTTGCTCTTCTTATTTGATAATTGTTTTTTTGAAAATTCATATCCATTTCCGCCTTCATTTGCTGAAGGTCTTGAGAACTTGCCAATCCACCTCCGCTTTGTCCGTCAAAGTTGCTCTTTGCTACAGCTTGTGCAAACTGTTGCATCTGCTCAGGGTTTTGTGCCATGGCTTGAAATTGCTCAAATGGAACTTGAGTGTTTTCCGCAAAAGCTTGTCCTTCCATATGTACATCAAGGTTGCCTGTTTTTGAGTTTCTTGCAAAAGTCATATCTCCACCACGTGTTGCAAGACTCAAAGCTCTGTTTGGTTGGACGTTTTGTAAAGATTGGACGTTTTGGTTGGTGTTGTGTTCGTCTATGGCACCAGAGAGTTCTGGGTCGTTTTGCGAAGCTTTGAGAGTGTTGTGAGCTTCAAATCTTGATGTCGCATCAACTAAATTGTGTTTATAGCTTTGTGCTATCGTGTTTGCCGCATTGCTAAAACCATCACTCAGAGCACTTTTCCAGTCTTTGCCTACAGCAGCGCTAAGTCCTGCTTTCATAACCCCACCAAGTGCAGTAAATCCTGCTGAAAACATACTATCTGAAAAATCTGCAACATTATTGACAGCTGATAGCGCTCTATTGCTTTCAGCATCTATCTCAAATACATCAGCAACATTATCCACAAGAGACATAGCTGCCATGCTCATCAATCCATTTCTTAGGTTATGGCCGTTGCTTGCATGTGGGGCGGGTTGTTTTGAAGCACTGTATTTGGTTGCTTTAACATTTTGGTCAAGTTTACTCATCTTTTCTTGATGGCCAGCTATTTTCTCTTTGCTATCTGCTATTTGGTCATCAAGCCTTGAGGCTCTTGGGTCGCCATCTTTCAAATTTGCTCTTTGATTTTCAAGATTTTCAAGTTTTTTTGTCTCTTTTATCTTTTCTCTTGC
>JAQUTS010000156.1 GCA_028694275.1 Candidatus Gastranaerophilales bacterium | reverse complement strand
AACACCATCTACAGACTCTCCTGCAGCTACAAGGCTCTTATAGCGATCCAATACCGCATCTGATAATCTTGAGATTTGAGCATCATTGAAATATTCAGCGTTAAATCTGCCGCGGTAATTTCTTAGTTCGGTAATAGTCAAATCGCCGTTTTTGATGCCTGTTGCCAATGAATCAGTCAAAGTGTCCATTTGAGACAAGTCTTTTAAGACTATTCTTGTTCCGATCAAATCATCAACGGCACTTACAGCACTGTCATAGTCTACAATATTTTTATCAGCCCAATCATTGCAGAGTTTATCAAGAGTAGAAATTTGGCCTTTTCCTCTACCGCCTACGCATCCTTTTAGATGATCGGGTAGAATATTTCTGATTTCTTCAACTGATTCATCAATTTTACTTTTTCCAAGAGCTTCAATTTTTTCACTGTATGAGATAAAATTGCGAGCTTTAGCAGGTTCAAGGCCATTTTCTAAAGCTTTTCCCATGCTTTGTAATGTTTTTGGAAGGCCTGTTCTTCTTCTTAAAGCTTCAAACAAAACCTCAGGAGCTTCGCCGATTCCTTTGGCAAGAAAAGGGCATTCTTGCTTAAGAGCACAAGGGAAGAGGCTTACTGCTTTAGAGCCGTTTACAGGTGTTAACAGTTTTGAAGTGTACTCAGATGCCACTCCTGTCATTTTTAAAAGTTTTACAACATTAAAACCCATATAAATATAACCTCTGTTTTATCCCTATGTTTAATATAAGTATTTATATATAAAAAAATTGCCTATAAACAGTGTTTTTTCGGCCTTATTGCCCCCGCAAGTCTTGAGATATAAGGGTTTTAAATATTAAATTTTGTTAACAGCTAAAAAATAGCAAAGATTAAAATTTTTTGTGTAAGATTAATTTTCAAGCTAAAATAAAAACATCCATTTCAGAAAGAAATTTATGTCAAAAAAAATCCTCATAATAAGACTTGGCGCAATCGGTGATGTAGTGCACACTACAAACACTTTTCGCGCAATCAAAAAACTCCATCCTGAGGCAAAAATCCACTATTTGACATCTGCTCTTATCAAACCTCTATTGGCCTATGACCCTGATATAGAGCAAGTTTGGACAGCAGACATCAAAAAAATGAAGGTATTCTCCAAATACAGCGCCTCTCTTTCAAAAGAATTAAAACAAGAAAATTTTGATATAATAATCAATCTTCAGCCATCCTTAAAAACCAGATGGTTAGGCTTTTTGACAGGTGTCAAAAAAATAATTGACTACAAAAAAACTTTCAAGCTTCACGCTGTTGACAATTTTTGGGCAACAGCAAAAAAAGAATTCAAAGAAATAGAAAAACTCCCCGAGCTAAAACTATACTTGAACCCTGAGGCAATTAAAAAAGCAAAAAACTACGCCTCAGAACTCAAACACCCAATCATTGTCTTAAACGCCGGCGGCATAATTTCAAAAAGACAAGGCAGAGCATACCCAACCCCAAAATGGATAGAATTGGGAAACAAAATTCAGCAAAAATTTGATGGGACAATTCTGCTCACAGGAGCAAAAGAAGATGTAGAGCTGTTATCAGGGCTTAAAGAAATTTCGGGATCGAAGTTTTTGGTCGGAGAATTATCACTTGAAGATTCTTGCGCTTTGATAGGTGAGGCGGATTTGTTGATATCAGGGGATTCCGGGCCATTACATATTGCAACGGCTCTTGGTGTAAAATCAATAGGGCTTTTCGGATCTATGCCCGCCAAAAGAACAGGCCCCTACGGGGCAGGCCACGCAACGATTACGGCGGATATGCCGTGCATCCCTTGCAACAGAAGGAAATGCGAGTTTCTAAAAAAAGGCGAAATTTTCACCCCCTGCATGGATAATATCCCGACAGAACAAGTAATAACTGCTATTTCAGAAGTGTTATAAAGAGCAGAGGATGATAAATTACTTAAAAATCACCAATTCTCTTCATCAAGACTAAAAAAGAGTTACAGTCCAAGCAGCAATATTCCCTATTTAAGTTGACTATTTATCAACACGACAACCCTTGGGAATAAAATTGTATTTTCCAAATGAATATGTGTGTGCAAATCATCTTCGACATCTTGTAAATGCTCATATAATTCTTCAAAACTTTGGCACACATCCAATGGAAGCGTATAATCCGAAGTCAATTCTCTCATCTCGCGAAGGGCATCTCCAGTTACATCATGTTCGGCAGATAAAAGAGCTATTATGTCTTTTAATTTCCTTATTTCTTTATCAGAATTTTCAATTTTATTGGGTCTTTCAATTTCTTTGATATAAGGCAATCTTATGCATAAATACATGATGTGTTATCAAAATATGTTCAATAACATCTTTTAAGGGTTCATTTATCCAAATTTTTAATCACTTTATTCAGAGGGATTATTAATAAATACTGGGAGTCTACATTATGAGTAGTTATTTGCTTTGCAAAAAGTCGAGTAGAGCATTAATTATTGTTAAAGGATGCGCCGGACAGCCGGGTATGTATAAATCGACATTGTATTTTTTCAAAAATTCACGATTGAGTTCTTCAGAATTTTGGAATATCCCCCCACTTATTGCGCAAGCTCCAACCAAAATTACAATTTTGGGCTCGGCCATTGCTTGATAAGTATCTTGTAGTGCTTTAGCCATATTTTGTGTAATAGGACCTGTAATCACTATTCCATCAGCATGTCTTGGTGAAGCTACAAACTCAATTCCAAATCGCCCCATATCAAAATTAGCGTTAGAACAAGCGTTCAGCTCCATTTCACAAGAATTACATCCACCGGCAGAAACCTGTCTTAATTTTAGCGAGCGTCCGAAAGTTTTTTTTATAAAATCAGTTGTTTGTATAGGATCCAGTTCCCCTTTAGTAATCAAATTTTCTCTGGAACTTGAACCTATTTTATGAAAATTGGTAAATTTAATAACTTCTGAGCAACACACTCTTTCGCAGTCACCGCAAAAAATACATTTTCCCAAATCAATGGACAAGTCTTGGCCGATTGCATTAGTCGGGCAGATGTTTTGGCATTCATTACAATTTGTACAGTTTTTCGCATCAACTTTAGGCAATCCACGGAATTTTTCTTTGATAGTTGCACTTTTAATATCTTTTATAACTTGATTTTTTTGCAATTTAGCACATTTTATTGTTTCTAACATAGTTTTTCACCTTAAAATATAATCATAAATCAAACCCACAATAAGAAAGGTCAAAACTTTTGTTGCAAACAGGGAAATTTGATATTTGCCCGTTACGATTTGCAATTGCAAGCCCAAACCAATTGTTGAACGAAGGGTCTTTGATTTTGTATGTTTGAATATTTCCATTTGCATCTGTTATTACTGTATGAACAAGTTCGCCTCTCCAGGCTTCTGTAATCGAAGTTACAAAAGAATTTGGAGCCAAATTTATTGTTTGTGTTCGGGTAGTAATTTCACCATCTAATTGCGTCAGCAAATTTTCAATGATTTCTTTTGATTTTTTGATTTCAATGTATCTTATATAAAATCTTGAATGAACATCGCCGCCACCGGTTGTTAATATTTCAAAATTTTCATCATCAAACATTCTTGCATCTGTTTTTACTTGGCAAGCCCTTGCAGCAGGGCCGACCATCCCTATGCCTTTTGCATGTTTTGTACTTATTATACCTGTGCTTTCAAGTCTTGATAAAACAGAAGCATTATTGTTCATCGCATTCATCATTTCATCCACCCGACTTTGTACTTCAGAAAGCATTTTAATAATTTTTTCTTCCATCTCTTTATTTATATCAA
>JAQUTS010000018.1 GCA_028694275.1 Candidatus Gastranaerophilales bacterium | reverse complement strand
GCAACCTGTTGAGCCTGCTTGGATTACAAGTAGACAAATAGAAGCAGCCAGACGTGCAATGACTCGACACATCAAAAGAGGCGGTCAAGTATGGATCAAGATATTCCCTGATAAGCCAATCACTAAAAAACCTGCTGAAACTCGTATGGGTAAAGGTAAAGGTAACCCTGAGTACTGGGTAGCTGTTGTGAAACCGGGCAGAGTAATGTTCGAAATGGGCGGTGTATCAAGAGATATTTCTGTAAGAGCTCTTGAGCTTGCAGCACAAAAGTTGCCTGTAAAAACCAGAATTATAGAAAAGTAAATGGTGAGAACAATGAAAATAAACCAAATCAGAGAACTTACAATTGATGAACTTAAAGATGAAGTGATTAACTTGAAAAAAAAGTTATTTGAACTAAAAATAGCTAAAGCAAATCACAAGTTGGAGAATCCTGCTGAAATTTCAGGAGTCAAACATCAAATTGCACAAGTTAAAACAGTAATCAGAGAAAAAGAGTTAACAAACAATTAAGAGGTGAAAATCGTGCCTAAAAAAGAAAAAACAGGTATAGTAGTAAGCGACAAAATGAATCAAACAGTGGTTGTAGCTGTACATGAGTACAAGCCTCACCCTAAATACAAAAAGATTCAACAATCTACAAAAAATTATCTTGCAAATGATATAAAAGGCGAAGCAGCTCAAGGTGATACAGTTCGTATTATAGAATCAAGACCTGTCAGCAAAAACAAATGCTGGAGCGTTGCTGAAGTAGTTGAAAAAGCAAAATAATTTCTTAATAAGGAAGAAAAACAATGATACAACAAGAAACAAGATTAAATGTAGCAGATAATACAGGAGCAAAAGAACTTCTTTGCATTAGAGTTCTGGGTAGCTCAGGTAGAAAATACGCAGGTATCGGCGATGTTATAGTTTGTGCTGTAAAAGATGCAGCTCCAAACATGCCGGTTAAAAAATCAGATGTT
Organism: Candidatus Gastranaerophilales bacterium; assembly: GCA_028694275.1. GTDB lineage: Bacteria > Cyanobacteriota > Vampirovibrionia > Gastranaerophilales > CAJFVJ01 > JAEWLZ01. The sequence goes on along the minus strand of JAQUTS010000018.1, from coordinate 16,985 downwards.
GTTAAAGCTGTTGTTGTTAGAACCAAAAAATCTTTAAAAAGACTTGACGGATCAACAATCAGATTTGACGAAAACGCAGCCGTTATTATTAACAAAGATGGCAATCCGATCGGAACTCGTGTTTTTGGACCTGTTGCCCGTGAACTTAGAGACAAAGGATATATGAAAATTGTTTCCTTGGCTCCGGAGGTAATTTAAGTCATGAAAAAACAAGAAAAAAATAATAACATTAAATTACACGTAAAAACAGGCGACAGAGTTGTCGTGGTAGCAGGTAAAGACAAAGGCAAAGTTGCTAACGTTAAAAAAGCTCTACCTCAAGACAATAAAGTTGTTGTTGAAGGTGTAAATATGATAACTAAAGCCCAAAAACCAAACCCAATGCTTGGTATTCAGGGTGGTTTAGTTAAATACGAAGCTCCATTATATTCATCAAAAGTTATGCTTTATTGCACAAAATGCGAAAAAGCCACAAGAATAAAAGTGGAAACTGTAGATGGTAAAAAAGTTCGTGTTTGCAAAAAATGCGGCGAACAACTTGATATTTAAGGAATAAAAAAATGGCAGTTACAAAACAACTAAAAGCAAAGTATAAAGAAGATGTAATACCTGTCTTGAAAGAGAAGTTTGGTTACAAAAACATCCACCAAGTACCTAAATTACACAAAGTAGTTATTAACATGGGCGTTGGTGAGGGTTCTAAAAACTCAAAACTTATCGAATCTGCAGCTGCAGAACTTACAGCAATTGCAGGCCAAAAAGCAGTAATTACAAAAGCTAAAAAATCAATCGCTACTTACAAAATCAGAGAAGGTATGCCTGTTGGGTGTATGGTTACTCTTCGTGGCGAGAGAATGTATGACTTTTTACAAAAACTTATCGGCGTAGTTCTTCCACGTATTCGTGACTTTAGAGGAATCAGTGCGAAAAGTTTTGACGGAAGAGGCAATTACTCTTTGGGAGTCAAAGAGCAAGGGCTTTTCCCCGAAATTTCATATGATGATATCGATACAGTAAAAGGTATGGATATTTCGATAGTAACTACAGCGGAAACAGACGAAGAAGCGAGAGAATTGCTTGCTGCTTTGGGTATGCCGTTCAAGAAATAAGAAAGCTAAATTAAGGAGATAAAACCTTGGCTAAAAAAGCGATGATACAAAAAGAACTTAAAAGAGAAAAACTTGTTGAAGCAGGTAAACTTTCTAAAGTCAGATTGCACAACCGTTGCAGTATTTGCGGAAGACCTCATGGTTTCCACAGAGATTTTGGGATTTGCAGAATCTGTTTAAGACAAATGGCTCATAAAGGTCTTTTGCCCGGCGTTACCAAGTCATCTTGGTAATGAGATATCCCCAAAAGATATTTCTGACGGATGTAAAACTGGACGGCAGCGACCAAGTTTATAAATAAAAATAATTGAAGATAAGGAAAAACCAATGAATACAGATCCAATAGCAGATATGTTAACAAGAATCAGAAACGCTAACATGGTTAGCCATTCTGATGTTGAAATGCCATCATCAAAGCTTAAACTTGAATTGGCAAAGCTTTTGAAGTCTGAGGGATATATCACAGATTTCGAAGAAAAAGAAAACGGCAAGTTCAAAACCCTAAAAGTTGTTTTGAAATATGATGAAACTAACAAACCTGTAATTGAAAACTTGAAAAGAGTTTCAAAACCCGGTTTGAGAGTGTATTTGAAATCTAAACACTTGCCAAAAATCCTTGATGGTGCAGGTATCGCCATCGTTAGTACTAGCAAAGGCCTTTTGACCGACAGAAAAGCAAGAAAAGAAAAAGTTGGCGGCGAAGTTCTTTGTTACGTTTGGTAGTTAAGTAAAAAAAGTAATTGGAGACAAATAAAAATGTCCAGAATAGGTAAACAACCTGTCGAAATTCCACAAGGAGTAGAAGTTACAATTAACGGTAACGTATTAACAGCAAAAGGCCCATTGGGTACTGAAACTGTTGAAATTACTTCTGAGATTGTTTTGACAAAAGAAGATAATAAAATTTTGGTAACAAGATCATCTGATGACCGTAAAGCCAGAGCTTTGCACGGTCTTAGCAGAACTCTTGTTAACAATGCTGTAGTCGGCGTAAAAGACGGATTTTCTAAGAAGCTTGAAATTCAAGGCGTTGGTTATCGTGTTGCAAAAGACGGAAACGCTCTTAATTTGCAACTAGGTTACTCTCACCCTGTAAGAGTTGAAGCTCCTGCTGGAATCGAGTTCATAGTAGAAGGTACAAACAAAATCACTGTTAAAGGCCCTAACAAACAGGCTGTTGGTGATGTTGCTGCTGAAATCAGAGGTAAAAGACCTCCTGAAGTATACAAAGGCAAAGGTATCAGATACGAAGGCGAATACATCAGAAGAAAAGCCGGTAAAGCCGGAGCTAAGAAAAAGTAGTAATTAGATAAAACCATAAGTAGCCCATATAAAGCGGGAAAGATGCCTCAAAGAAGGGTCACATTTGAAAAATCTCTTTCCATAAAATAAATAGGCTTAGGTGAAAGGACAGAAAAATGATTAAATCACATAATAAAAAAGCATTAGTTCAAAAAAAACACAGAAGAATCAGAAACAAAATTTCAGGAACTTCTGAATGCCCAAGATTGGCAGTACACAAATCAGGCAAGCATATTTATGCTCAAATCATTGATGATTCAAAAGGTTTGACTCTTGCTTCAGCATCATCAGTTTCTTTGAAATCTGACAAAATTGCTGATACAGAAGTTGCTAAAGCTGTCGGTCTAGAGCTTGCAAAAGCTGCTAAAAAAGCAAAAGTTCAAGACGTTGTTTTTGACAGAGGCGGATTCGTTTATCACGGCAAAATTGCTGCTTTGGCAGATGCTGCAAGAGAAGGCGGATTGAACTTCTAAGCTTTCAAATTTTGATTTGGAGATTATATAAAAAGCGGACTTATAAAGTCCGCTTTTTTAATGTGTAATTTGTGTTTTTGGCTGTTGTTTAGGCGATGGGGTTTTGTCCAAAAAACGGATTGTTTTTTTTCTCATATTCAAGAGTTGTTTTGGGCCCATGGCCTGAATAAATATCTAAATCGCCTTCTAGGGTAAAGATTTTATTAGAAATAGAGTTTTCCAGTTCGTTGTAATCACCGCCTGGCAGATCTGTTCTGCCTACAGAACCCAAAAAGAGTGTGTCGCCTGAAAATAGTTTATCTTCAACCAAATAGCACATTCCCCCTTTTGTGTGTCCCGGTGTGTGAATAGCTTTAATTTTTATCTCTCCGATGTGTATTGTTTCACCATCTTTGATAAAACCATCTACGGGGGCTTCTTTCTCCGGTGGAAGTCCAAACATTTGAAGCTGTTTTTGTGTATTTTTAATAAGGAACATATCTTCTTCGTTCACGAATATTTTTGCACCTGTTTGTTCTTTTAGATCATAACATCCTGCAATGTGGTCTATGTGAGCATGAGTAAGGAGTATTTTTTCCAAAGAGGCATTATGTTCTTTTAGTGTTTCGATAACATCACCGACCTCACCCGAACAGTCTATCAGGACTGCTTTTTGAGTAGTTTCATCTATTAAAAGATAGTTATTTGCCTGAAAAGGTCCGGCTATAAAATTTTTAAAAATCATAAATATCTCCTTGTAGGGAAAAAGTCTAATATATTTTGATTTCCACCCGCTTTTTCTCCGTAAGAAAATAATACTATTAATTAAGCCTACTGTCTAATTGCATCGGCACAACTTAATCATAAAATAAGATTAATCTTTTTCATACTTCCAGCTATTCTTAATTCGAAAGCTTAGACCTTATTACTATAAGGTCTTTTTATTGCCAATAAATCCCTAAAGGGTTGCTCTTTGAGTGCGAATTCGTTATCATAATGATGTGTTTAACAAGGGCGGTATTTTGATAGGTTTAGTTACAAAAATATTTTCTGATTTTTATTATGTCAAGGTTGATAACGTTCTTTTTGAGTGTAAGTTAAGAGAGCTTTTGAAAAAAACTGCCGTCTCCGTTTTGGTCGGTGATTCTGTCAGAATTGAACCTGTTGATGCTACGCATTTTCAGGGTGCTGTTGTTGAAGTTTTGCCTCGTAAAAATTCCATCCAAAGACCTGCTATTGCAAATATAGACAAGGTTGTTGTGGTCGCTGCCTTAAAAGAGCCCGAATTTGATTATATTCAACTCAATCGTTATTTAACTTTTGCCAAACTCCATGATGTCAACGCCGTGATTTGTGTAAATAAAGACGATCTTGGTGGCAATGACTCAGCAAGAGAACATATAGAAAAAATTTATTCTTCCCTTGGTTATGAAGTTATTTTTACTTCTGCCAAAGAAAATATAGGTATTGAACGTCTTGAAGAAGTTCTTTCATCAGGTATTTGTGTATTGTGTGGTCAATCAGGAGTCGGCAAATCCAGCCTTTTGAATGCTATTTTGCCCGGGCTTAATCTGAAAACCAAGCATGTAAGTTCCAAGACATCAAGGGGGACGCATACAACGCGTCATACAGAGCTTATGGAAATCCCCCTTCAAGACGGCAAAACAGCCCGTGTTGCAGATACCCCCGGGTTTAGCAACCTCAAGTTTGATTCGGTGTTGCCTGATGAAGTTGATATGCTGTTTGATGAGATATTTGAGCTCAGTAAGGGCTGTAAATTCAATGATTGTTTGCATTTAGAGGAAGAAGGCTGCAATGTTATAGCACATATTGATGAGATTTTGCCATACAGATATGAGAGCTATTGTGCTTTTGTTGAAGAGGCCCTTGACGCAAAAGAAGCTTTGAGTTCAATGAGTTTGAAAACCGAGGCTAAAATAAAAGTTTCAGGCGGGAAAAAATTGGCTAAGATAAGTTCAAGAAAACGCGAGGACTCAAGGAAAAAATCCCGTCAAAACCTTGCAAATATAGATATAGAGGAAGATGAAGATGGAGAATTTTGATAAATATAAAGAGCTTGTAAATGAGGCTTTGGATAGATTTTTGGAAGTAAAATATCCCGAGAGAATATGGGAATCTATGCGATACAGTGTTTTGGCCGACGGTAAAAGGCTTCGTCCTGTTATGGTGCTTGAGGCTTGTCGTATTTGTGGTGGAAATATAGACACTGCAATCCCGACAGCGTGCGCAATTGAGATGCTTCATGCACAGAGTCTTATTCATGATGATCTTCCTTGTATGGATGATGATGATCTTCGCCGCGGCAGACCGACCAATCACAAGGCTTTTGATGAGGCCACCGCTGTTTTGGCGGGGGATGCTCTTTTAAGCTTTGCGCCAGAGGTGATTATAACCAAAACGCCTTCTGTGGTTTCTGATAGTACCAAACTCGAAGTTCTTGAGGCATTTTTGGTGGCGGCAGGGGCGCATAAGCTTATTGCAGGTCAAGTTGTTGATATTGAATCAGAAGGGAAAACTGTTTCTGAAGAGACTTTGGAATTTATTCACAAAAATAAAACATCGGCTCTTTTTGAATTATCACTGTTTTGTGGGGCAAAAATCGCAGGGGCTTCGCAAGAAAAAATAGACGCGCTCCAAAAATATGCCGAGAATTTTGGGCTGGCATTTCAGATTTATGATGACATTATTGATATTATTGCCACAACAGAAGAACTTGGCAAAACAGCAGGCAAAGATGCCAAGGTTCAGAAACAAACATACCCTGCTTTATATGGACTTGAAGAGTCAAAAAACAAGGTAATAGAACTTTGCAAAGAGGCAAAAGAGACAATTTTGGCTAATGGACTTGAATCTTCGCTTCTAGCAGGTATACTAGATATTATAGAGAAAAGGATTAAAAAATAATGTACAACCCGTCACTTTGTCATCAGGCTATGCATTCTGTAGGTCTTCACAATCCGGCTTATGAAGTTTTAACATCAGCTTTTTTGGCTGCTATTGTCGCTCAATCTTTGAAGGTTATGACATATATTTTGCAGCATAAGACAATTAATTTCAAAATATTCACGACAACAGGCGGAATGCCAAGCAGTCACAGTGCTTTTGTAATAGGATTGGCGACTTCTTCCGGTTTGACAGAAGGTTTTAATTCGACTATTTTTGCCGCAGCTTTGGGGTTTGCATTGGTTGTTATGTATGATGCCGCCGGCTTAAGAAGAGCCGCAGGCAAAATGGCTGCAACTTTGAACAAAATTGTTGATCATGTGTATGACGTTCCTGCATCTGAGAGATTGCGCGAACTTTTAGGTCACACACCTGTTGAAGTTTTTGTTGGAGCTCTTTTGGGTATTCTGATAAGTATGCTTGTTCATCATTGTTTTTAATTTATTTAACAGAATTACAGACATCTTGAAAAACTTTTGTGATTTGAGGAAATTTTTCTGTTTCCTCAATTTCTTCAAGAGCTGTTTTTTGAGCATCAATGGTTATGTTGTGCAATTCTTTTGTTATTTGTTCTATATCCAAGTCAAATGAGTTTAGCATATATTTATCCTCTTATTTTTAGTCGAAAAAACTGTACATCTGCATAGTAGTACTAATTTTTTGCAAAAGCAATAGCTATTTGTTGTTATTTTCAGGTAGCGAAATTTTGATTTTGTAGGAGTTGTTTTTATCTGTTTTGAATGATATTTTGCCACCGGTTAACAGTGTCAGTTTGTTGACTAAAAACAAGTCCATATCAGAGCAGATGTTTTTTTCATAAGTTAAAATATCTGATATTTCTGTATATTTTTTTTTGTTGCCCGTCTTAATGATTCCTGTGTGGATGTTTATTATTATTTCGTCTTGTATTTTTTGTGTGGTTATTTGTATGAATCCGTTTTGAGGCGTTGCTTTTATTAAGTGGTTGAAAAGTCCGTAAAAGATTTGAGAAGTTACTTTATTGTCACTTTTGATTTTTAATTCGGATGTTTCGAGTTTAACGCATATTTTTTTCTTGTTTATTATGACATTAAAAGAGTTTATGACTTCTTCCAAGAGTTTTTTGAGTGAAAAACTGTAGTTGTGCGTTTGATAGTTTTCATCAATTACTTTTGAGACATCATTCATATTATTTGTGAATACAAGTAGGTTTTCGCTGCTGTTCAAAATATTGGCGATGTGCTCAAGCTGTTTTTTATTTTGGCAGGTTTTTTTGACTATCTTCGAAAACCCGATAATGGAATTCAAAGCATCTTTGACTTCATAAGACATTCTCTCTAATAAATCTACGTGAGTCGCCTTCTGACTTAAGCTTTTCTCTTGCGAATAGACCACCATTTTTCCCCTTTAAATATTTAAATTATATTTATAAGTTAGAATCATAATAATACTTTTTTATTGTTTTGTAAATAATAAATTTGTATCTGTTCATATTTCTTGATATCCAAAATGCATGGGAGAGAACAGATATGACATTATGCTGGATTTAAATCATTGACTATACTATAATTATCGACACAGTCTAACAGGCGGGAGTCAAATGAACAAAAAAGGTAAATTGTTTGTTATATCAGGCCCTTCAGGGGTTGGCAAGGGTACTCTTGTTACAGAAATTTTGAAAAGAAACCAGAATATTAAGCTCTCTGTTTCTGTTACAACAAGATTTCCTCGTCCGGGTGAAAAAGACGGTGTGAATTATCATTTTTTGACAAAAGAAAAATTCCAATCCCTTATAGATAATAATGAACTTATTGAATGGGCGCAGTTTGCGGATAATTATTACGGCACTTATGAAAAAGTCGTAAATGAAGTTTTGGAGCAAGGATACGATCTTATTGTTGAGATCGAAGTTCAAGGAGCTTTGCAGATAAAAAGCAAACGTCCCGATGCTGTTTTGATTTTTATTCTTCCTCCGTCAATAGAGGAGCTAAAAGACCGTCTCGAAAGACGCAGAACCGAAACAGCAGAAGTGATTGCCAAAAGACTTGCTATAGTTGACAGCGAATATGCAAAAAAAGACCGCTTCAATTATCAACTTATCAATGACAGGCTTGATGCATCGATTGAAGAACTTGAAAATATAATCAACAAGGAGAGATTCATCAATGCTTGAAGGTAAAAAAATCTTAATAGGCATAACAGGCGGCATAGCGGCTTACAAAATCTGCTCTTTGGTGCGAAATTTCATCAAGCAAGGAGCTCAAGTTAAAGTTGTTATGACAGAAAATGCAAAAGAATTTGTGACTGAGACAACCCTTTCTACTTTGAGCAAAAATCAGGTTTATACAGATACTTTTTCATCAGGTGAATATTCAATCAAGCATGTCAGTCTTGTTGATGAGGCGGATGTTTTTGTACTTGCACCCGCAACAGCCAATACTTTGGGCAAGGTGGCTAATGGGATTTGTGATAATCTTTTGAGTTCTCTTCTTTGTGCTTGCACAAAACCTGTAGTCTTTGCGCCTGCGATGAATACAAATATGTGGAATAATTCTTTGGTTCAAAAAAATATCAAAACACTTCAAAACCAAGGCTGGAGTATCGTGGAGCCAGGCTTTGGAGAGCTTGCCTGCGGATACAACGGCGATGGGCGTATGGCAGAAATTGAACAAATTGAGGCCAAAGTGGTTGAAATTTTGGGGCAAAAACAGGTTTTGGCTAAAAAAAAAATAGTGATAACATCAGGCGGAACTAAAGAAGAGCTTGATCCTGTCAGATATATAGGCAATTATAGCTCAGGCAAAATGGGCTTGGCCTTGGCCGATGCAGCTTATCAAATGGGGGCGGATGTTGAGCTTGTAACAACAATTTTGGCTGAAAGACCCTATAAAGTGACTGTTGTCAAATCGGCCAATCAGATGCTTGATGAAGCATCACGGGCTTTTGACGGGGCTGATTGTCTTATTATGGCTGCTGCTGTTGCCGATTATCGACCTGTTGTGCGTTCAGAACAAAAGATTAAAAAAGATTCCGAGTCTTTAACGCTTGAGTTGATTAAAAATCCTGATATAGTATCAACTATTGCTTCAGGTAAAAAATCAGGACAAATAGTTGTCGGGTTTGCTGCTGAGAGTGAGGATTTGATTGAAAATGCCAAGAAAAAAATCACAGCCAAAAATCTCGATTACATTGTGGCAAATGATATTTCTGATAGTTCAATCGGATTTGGTTCTGATGAGAATGAGGTTTTTGTCATTGATAAAAACCTTGATATCCAAAAAATCGAAAAAGATTCAAAAAAAAACATAGCGAAAAAAATCTTAAAGGCGGTGTTTGATGCAAATTAAAGATATTATTTTAAAAATTGAGGCTTTTGCTCCTTTGGCTTTGGCGGAGGCTTGGGATAACACCGGCTGGCAGGTTAATTTGGGGCAAAAAACTGCCACGAAAATCCTTCTTGCTCTATCTCCGACACTTGATGTGATTGAACAGGCCAAAAAAATGGGCTGTAATCTTGTGATTACTCATCATCCTTTGTTTTTTGGCAAAGTGACAAAACTCTCTTCTGATATTTTTAATAACAAAGTTGCAATTGAAGCTATTAAGAATAATATCCAGATTTATTCTGCTCATACCAATCTTGATAAAACCAAAGGCGGTATAAATGATTGTTTGGCAGAGCTTTTGGGGCTCAAAAACATCGGTGTTTATGGAGAATTTGTACGCTTTGGAGAAGTTGATTCTATTGGAATTAATGATTTTGTCCAAAATGTTAAACAAACCATTGAATGCGATAAGGTCAAACTTATTAACCCTTGCAAAATAGAAACAGTCCAAAAAGTTGCACTTTGTTCAGGCTCAGGCAGTGATTTTATTAATTCTGTTGAGGCAGATGTTTTTATCACAGGAGATGTGAAATACCACAGCGCGATTGAAATTTTGGATAAGGCGGTTGTTGATGTCGGGCATTTTGAGAGTGAGCGGGTGATTTTGCCCGTGCTTAAAGAAATTTTGGCTCCGTTTGAGTGTGTTATAGCTCAAGAGAATGAGCCTTGGGAAATGGTTTAAAGTAAATTTATCAGTTCTTGAAAATTATCTTCCAAATTATTTATGATGGCATTCATTTGTATTTTTAATTCTTTTTGTGTTATTCCATAATTTTCGTAGTTTAAAAGACTTTTTAAGTCTTTTATATCTTGTTGCAATAATTCAAATATTTTTATTTTGGACATATTTAACATCTCCTATTATTTTTTTATTCAATTATATATGAATACACATATATGTCAAGGTGAATTATTCTGTCTTTATGAACAAGAAAGAATTATGCAAAAAAATTGGTAAAAATATTCAGAATGAACGTATAGCAAAAGGCTATACTCAAGAAGAGTTTGCGGAATTAATGAATGTAAGCTGGAGTTATGTTTCAAAAATAGAATGCGGCGTGTTGAATCTTTCTTTGGGCAAGGTATTGGAATTAGCACAATTTTTAAATTCTGATGTTAAAAATTTGTTAAAGCTTGATTAAAATAAATTTATTCATTCATGGAACTTTTATAGGCGGATTTCGTCTATAAAAGAAATGCCGTATTGTTATATAGAGCCTCCTTATTAATGTCGGGAGGCTTGTTTTTTTTGTATAGAATAATTACTGCAAAAACTTACTCACATAAGGAGAACTTGGCCCGCGTCTGTTGAAATGCCCCGATGGGCCTTCTCCTAAAAACTCTGCAAACCAAGATTCGTGTTCGGTTTCTTCTTGCAAAATTGCCAGTGCCAAATCATATGTTCGGTGGTCTTTGCCTACCGTTAGGTTGCAGATTTTGTTATACCCTGCCATAGCGCAGCGTTCTGCTTGCAAAAGAGTTTTTATTATTTCTTTTGTGTCATTTGGATTCTTTGGCAGATGTGCGTGCGGGCAAGATGCTCCGTTATAAAAATCGTTCAGACTATCAGGTAATTTGCCGCCCAGTTCATATATTCTTTGCACCAATGCTTCATAGTGGTTACGGTCTTCAATACGGGCGGCTTCTGCGATTTCTTTTACGCTTTCACCATCAATTCCTATGAGGTTGCAGCGCAAAATCATATAGTGATAATATGTCGACATTTCACTTGCGGCGTTGCTTATTAATAGTTCAAGCAGTTCATCAATATTTATGCCTGCTTTTTTTACGATTTCGATTGCATATTTTCCCATAAATTAGCCTCCTTTTTTGAGTATTTTGAATCAAAAAATAGGAGGCGTCATTAAGCTATTGGGTTATTTATTTTATTTTTGAGGCTATCAAATCACCCATTTGAGATGTTCCGACAAGAGTGTTGCCTTCTTTATGGATATCTTCTGTTCGGTAGCCTTCTTTTAGCACTTGTGTAACAGCGTTTTCGATGTCTTTTGCTGCATCTTCCATACCAAAGCTATATTTGAGCATCATCGCAGCAGATAGAATGGTCGCAATCGGGTTCAATCTGTCTTGGCCTTTAAAATCAGGTGCTGATCCATGGCAAGGTTCATACATGCCAGGGCCTTCTGATGATAAACTTGCACTTGGCAAAAGTCCCAAAGACCCCGGTAATACTGATGCTTCATCGGATAAAATATCTCCGAATAGGTTTTCTGTTACGATTACATCGAATTGTTTTGGGTTCACAACCAATTGCATTGCAGCATTATCAACATACATGTGCTTTAGTTCAACTTCAGGATAGTCTTTTGCAACTTCAAGGATGATTTCACGCCATAGTCTTGAAACATCAAGAACATTCGCTTTATCAACAGAGCAAAGTTTTTTAGAGCGTTTCATAGCTGTTTCAAAAGCTACTTTTGCAATGCGGCGAACTTCATCTTCTGTGTAAATCATATTATTGTAGCCGACTTTTACACCGTCTTTTATGTCGATGCCTTTTGGTGTGCCAAAATACGCACCGCCTGTGAGTTCTCTGATAATCATAATATCAACGCCATCAACAAGCTCAGCTCTAAGCGGCGATGAAGATACAAGTTCTTCAAAAACCTTTGCAGGGCGAAGATTTGCAAAAAGTCCAAGTTCTTTTCTTATGCCCAAAAGAGCACGCTCAGGACGAATAGCAGGGTCAAGTGTGTCATATTTCCAATCACCCACGGCTCCAAGATAAACTGCATCAGATTTTTTGGCAAGCTCAATTGTTGCCAGCGGAAGCGGGATTCCTGTTGCATCAATTGCAACACCGCCTATCAGGCCTTTTTTGTAGTTGAATTTGATGTTGTATTTTTTTTCAACGGCAGAAAGTGATTTTAGCCCTTGTGCTATGACTTCAGGGCCTATGCCGTCACCTTCTAAAACTGCTATTTTGTATTCTTTCATTTTCTATCTCCTAAAATTTTTCTTCCCCCTGCGCGGGGAGCGGAAACTTTTTAAAAAGTTTCATAAAAACTTTCGCCTGTTCTCGTTCATACGTTTCTAAATTTATTTCGCTAGGCTCGCCAACTCACAAACTTCGTTTGCTCCAACAGTTCTCGCCCATTTCGCTTAATTGCATTAAGAAACGTTTATTCACTTACCACAAGGCGAATTATTATTTTGCTAACTTTTCCTTAGTATAATTCACCAATCCGCCGACTTCGATGAGTTTTTGGATAGAACCTGAGTATTTTGGTGTTTGGTATTCTTTTTTTGTAGTGAGGTTTTTGACGATGCCGTTTTCTAAATCGACTTCGATTTCATCACCTCTTTTTACTTCATCAGGAAGTTTGTCATTTTCAAGGATTGGAAGTCCGATATTGATTGCATTGCGGAAGAATATTCTTGCGAATGTTTTGGCAATTACAACGCTAATGCCGGCTTCTTTGATAGAAATAGGTGCGTGTTCACGAGATGAACCGCAGCCGAAGTTTTCGCCTGCAATCATAATATCGACTTGTTTTACTTCTTTTGCGAATGTTTGGTCAATGTCTTCCATGCAATATTTGGCCAACTCTTTTGGGTCTGATGTGTTCAAATAGCGAGCAGGAATGATTACATCTGTATCAACGTTGTCGCCATATACCCAGGCTTGTCCTTTTTTTGTCATAATAAAGCTCCTGTTAAATCCTCTTGATGTAGTTATTTTATGATAAAAAATCTAGTATCGCTACTATTTCTTAAAGATATTTCGACCAAATTCTTCAATAAATTTTGGCTTTACTTCCTCGGCCCAGTTTTTGCCATCCACCATTACGCCTTCCATTGCTTCTACCGCTTTTCGGATGTTTTCTGCAAGGTTTGGGCAATCTTCTTCAAAAAATTTGAGAAAAATAGAGCTTCTTTTCATATTCCAACTTCTTTTGACGCCAATTTGATTTGTTTTGTCTTTAGGATCGCCGCCTCTTGATTGAGGGATTATGTGCTCAATAGTGATTGTGTCACCGTTTTCGAATTTTTCATTTGAATATGAACACACTTTGAACAATTTTTTGAATTGTTTTTTCGTTGTTCCAAAAGTTGTCGGTGAATTATGAAAATTTGATATGGTATTAATCAATTTGATTCATTCCTATAGGGGTTTTTGAGGATTAAAATCTCTAAAGATTTTGAGTTGCTGTTTCTTTAAAAAAATTTAAGCGCGAAGGGGCTAAATACTTGCGAAATTGACAATTTTCATACAAAATAAGGATGTGGATGAATTATTTTTTATTTTTAATTGATGTTACAAACCCAAGTTACAAATATTGGAGGCACAATGAACATGAACGAACTAATAGGCAACACAGCAGGTCAAGTATGGGAATATTTGTCAAACAATGACGAAGTTACTATGACTGCACTTAAAAAAGATTTATCTCTTAAAACTGATGAAGCTACAATGGCTTTGGGTTGGTTGGCAAGAGAAGACAAAATTAACTTCAACAAAAAAGGCAGTACAGTAAAAGTAAGCCTTAAATAAGAAGTAAAATTGTTTTAATTATTCTTTTATTCTAAAATGTTTAGAGGTTTATACTTCTAAACATTTTTTTATGTTTTTTAAGGAGATGGAATGTTTATAACTTTAGAACAATTGCAAAACTCAGAAGATTTCAAGGTCTGTGTGGATTTTTGTGAGGTGATTCCTGATATAAATCCCTCTAAGGAAGTGAAGGCCATACTCGAAGCAGAACTCAAAGGGGCATGCATCGAGGTGAAGGGGTCTGTTGAGGCGGTTGTTGAAGTAGAGTGCGACAGGTGTCTTGAAAAGTTTTCTCATAAGCTGGAAATTCAGATAAAAGAAGTTTTTACGACTGCTGCTGCGTTTGATTATTCGCACAATGAAATAGAGTTGAAAAACGATAATTTTGTTGTAGAATTGGATAATGAAGGTCAAATTGACGTTGTTGACTTGATTTATCAGTCAATAATACTCAATCTTCCAAGTAAAAAAATATGCAGTGAAAATTGTGAAGGGTCAGAAGTTTTACAAAAGTTAACGGCAAACAGAATCGACCCAAGACTCGCGGTTTTCCAAGATATAACAAAGAATCTAAGTAAGAAAGAAGGAAAATAGAAAAATGGCAGTTCCAAAGAAAAGAACAGGCAAATCAGCCCAAGGACACAGAAGATCTAATTGGAAAGCTACACTACCTACAATGATGGTATGTGACAACTGTGGCGATACTAAATTGACTCACACGGTTTGTGCTAGCTGCGGATATTATAACGGCGAAAAGGCCAGCAATAAATAGTTTCAGATAGGGTTTGTGCTGATGATTAGAATAGCGGTTGACGCAATGGGAGGCGATTACGCTCCTTTAGAAGTTGTAAAAGGTGCTGTTGATGCTGCGCGCATTTATGGCGTTGGGCTTTTGCTTGTCGGTCGTGAAGATGAAATCAAGGCAGAACTCGAAAAATATGACACGACAAATCTTGATATCAAAATCAAGCATGCATCAGAAGTTATTGAAATGGGTGAATCCCCGGGTGTTGCAATAAGAAAGAAAAAAGATTCTTCTATTGTGCAGGCTGTAGCGGCTGTTGCTAATAAAGAAGCGGATGCTCTTGTTGCCGCAGGCAGTACGGGTGCTGCTATGGCGTCTAGTTTGTTCGGTTTTGGCAGATTGCCCGGAATCGAACGTCCTGCTATTACGGCAACAATTCCTACAATGGGCAAACCACTTGTGCTTGTTGATGCCGGAGCCAATTCAGAATCCACGCCTGAGATGCTTTATCAGTTTGCTACAATGGGAAAAGTTTTTTCAGAAAGTATTATGGGTGTTCCAAATCCAAGAATAGGGGTTTTGAATATCGGTGAAGAAGAAGGCAAAGGTAATGAGCTTGCAAAAGCAACCTATAAGCTTCTTTCTCGTAACAACGACAGGCTTAATTTTATCGGAAATATCGAAGGTAAAGAGCTTTTTAACGGTACGGCAGATGTTGTTGTTTGTGACGGTTTTGTCGGAAACGTTACTCTTAAGGTTATTGAAGGCGTATCAAGTATGATTCTTAATCTCATCAAACATGAGTTTAAGCATTCTTGGCTTATGAGAATAGGCGCACTTGTTGCATTACCTGCGCTAAAAAGACTCAAAGAAAGAACAAATTACGAAGAGTTCGGAGGAGCCTTATTGCTTGGCGTTAAAGGCATTACAATTATTGCGCATGGCAGAAGTAAAGCTTTTGCTATCCAAAATGCGGTAAGAGTAGCCAAAGAAGCTGCTGAGGCCGATGTAAACAGTAAGATTTTAGCTATGTATGAGCAAAGTGAATTATGAGTTTGAAACCCGTAACTATTATAGGTGTGGGCAAATGCCTGCCTGATAGAATTATTACTAATGATGAGTTGTCCCAAATTGTTGAAACAAATGATGAGTGGATTTCATCAAGAACAGGATTTAAGCAAAGACGTGTGATTTCAGGATCAGAAAGCGTTTCTTCTTTGGCAATAGGTGCTGCAAAAGATGCATTAGAATTTGCCGGTATGACAGGCGAGGATGTTGATTTGATTGTATGCGCATCATCGACACCTGATTATATGTTCCCCTCAACTGCATGCGAAGTACAAGCTGCGATAGGGTCAAAAGCTCCTGCTTTTAATGTGATAGCAGCATGTAGCGGTCTTGTTTACGGGATTAGCATTGCAAACAGTTTTATTTCAGCAGGTACTTACAAAAGGGTTCTTGTTATAGGAGCAGAAGCTCATTCAAGATACATTGACTGGCAAGACCGTAATACCTGTGTTCTTTTTGGTGATGGTGCAGGTGCTATTTTGATGTCAGAATCAGACGGTGAAAATGATGTTTTATCCGTTGAACTTGCAGCTGACGGGAAAAAAGCTCTTGAACTTACTTTGCCATCAGGCAAAACAAGTTGCCCATTGGTGGAGCTTGAGCAAAAAGATGAAAGTGATTATATTTGGATGAACGGTAAAGAAATCTACAAATTTGCCGTTGTTACCGTTCCAAAAACGATTAAAAGTGCAATCGAAAAAGCAGGGCTTGAGATAGAAGATTTGACTTATCTTGTACCTCACCATGCTAATATGCGTATTATTTCGGCGGTTCAAGATCGTCTGAAATTAAAAGATGAGCAAATTATTGTTAGTCTTGAAAATTATGCAAACACATCAACTGCTTCAACGCCGATTGCATTATCAGAAGCTATGGAAGCAGGCAAGCTAAAACGCGGCGATGTTATTGCTCTTTGCGGATTTGGCGGCGGCTTGACTTGGGGCACTGCCATCATCAGATGGAATGCCGAAGACAAAAGAAAGACCGACGGTCTTGAATCTTTGAAAAAATAACAATAGCAGCGGAAGTTACAAACTTACGATGTATTGCAAAATCAAATTGAAAAGAACAATATAAGGGGTATAAAAATGGGAAAAATCGCATTCGTATTTCCGGGACAAGGTGCACAATCAGTAGGTATGGGCTATGAAGCTTATAACGAATCTGATGCTGCAAAAGCTGTCTATGATATGTTTAACAAAGTTCTTGATCGCAATCTTACAAAAGTTTGCTTTGAAGGACCCGATGAAGATCTAAAACTTACAACAAATACACAGCCAGCAATTTTGTCTACATCAATCGCTCTTTTAGAAGAATTGAAAGCAAAAACAGATGTCAAAGCCGATTATCTTTGCGGACACAGCTTGGGTGAGTATGCTGCTTTGTATGAGGCAGGTGTTTTAAGCCTTGAAGATACAATCAAAGCTATCGGCAAAAGAGCCGAACTTATGGGCAAATCAAAAG
>JAQUTS010000155.1 GCA_028694275.1 Candidatus Gastranaerophilales bacterium | reverse complement strand
TCAGAAAAGACATTGCAGCAATAGGATACGTAGGAAAACCCAAATTGGGTTTTGATACAAAAGAATTCAGCAAACATTTAGAAGATTTTCTTGGATTTTCAAAAGAACGAAACATCATCCTAATCGATGCAGGTAACTTGGGTATCGCGCTTGCAAAATATGACGGATTTGTCCAATACGGTCTAAAAATAAAAGCTATTTTTGATACAGACCCTCACAAAATAGGGCTGCAGATTGCGGGAAAAGATGTTATCGCAATGTCTGATATCAAAACCTATATGAAAGAAAATGACATCCAAATAGCAATCATGACCATTCCTGCCAAATTTGCTCAAGGCGTAGCGGATGAGCTTGTTTCATACGGAATAAAAGCCATTTGGAACTTTGCACCTGTCAATCTCAATCTCCCCAAAAACGTCGTCTGTTGGAATCAAGATTTGGCGGCAAGTTTCATAACTTTTGTTCAATTGATTGATGCCTAGAGCATATCAGAAGGGTCAATATCAATAATAAGTTTAATGTCTGCTGGCATTATTATCTTATTGACAAAACTTGTTATGAAAAAATGGCCTTTATCTTCGAGACGATTTTTGATAAGAATCTGAAAGCGATACTCATCTTTTATGCGGGCAATCACGCATGCTGCAGGCCCTAAGACTTCAATAAACTCAGATGTCCCTTGCTTATCAATGATCGTTTTTAATCGCAGTACGATTTCTTGAGCCAGTTTTTCGGCCCTGTATTCATTTTTGGAAGACAAAACAAGTCTGACCATCTGACTAAAAGGAGGATAGGCCAAGTCTTCGCGCTCTTCCATTTCATTTTTGTAAAAATTCTGATAATCCTGATTTTGAGCATTTTGAAGAGCATAAAAATCAGGAGAATAAGTCTGAAAATAAACCTTACCGTCAAACTCACCACGCCCTGCACGCCCTGCAACCTGAGTAAGCAGCTGAAACCCACGCTCAGATGCCCTATAATCAGGCAAATTAAAAGAACTGTCTGCCGACAGCACCCCAACAAGCGTGACATTAGGGTTATCAAGCCCCTTTGCAATCATTTGGGTACCGACAAGAATATCAATTTCTCCGTTTTGAAACTTGCGCAAAATTTCAATATGAAGATTCTTTCGGCTCAAAGCATCACTATCAAGCCTTGCAACACGAGCAGAAGGAAACTTGAGTTTGACTTCTTCTTCAACTCTTTGCGTGCCGATGCCTGATGTCATCATTGCATCAAAACCGCACTCAGGGCACTCATCAATCATTTCTTGTTCATAGTTGCAATAATGACAGCGCAAAGTATCTGTAGTTTTGTGCAAAATCAAAGGTATCGAACATTTTTTGCATTCTGCAACGTAACCGCAAGCAGGACAATGAACAACGGTTGAAAACCCACGACGGTTTATCAAAAGAATGGTCTGTTTTTTATTCGCCAAATTGGCTTCCATTGCGTTTTTTAGAGATCTTGAAAAAATAGAATGGTTTTTGTTCGCCATCTCATCTCGCATATCAATAATATGAACATCAGCAAGATTACTATCACCAAAACGCTCTTTGAGCTCAAGAATCATACCTGAATTCATTGCCCTGTAAAAAGTCGCGACATCAGGCGTGGCACTGCCCATAATCAAACTTGCACCAAGACGTTTGGCTCTTTGCTCTGCTAAAAACTTGGCATTATACCTTGGAGCGGGCGATGTTTGCTTGTAACTGGAGTCATGCTCCTCATCTATCACTATCAAGCCGATATTTTTAAGTGGAGCAAAAACTGCAGACCTCGCACCTGCCAAGATTTTTATTTGGTTGCGCCTGATTTTTTCCCAAACATCATATCTTTCACCATCAGAAATAGAACTGTGCCAAATAGCAACACTATCGATGCCAAAACGCTTTGCGATACGTTCTGTAAGCATTGATGCTATAGCTATTTCAGGAGCCAAAAACAACACATTCTGACCTTTGTCTAAAGTTTCTTTCATAGCCCTTAAATATACTTCTGTTTTGCCTGAACCTGTCACACCATAAAGCAAAATGGGCTTTGAAGAACCCTCATTTAGGGCCTCTTTTATTTTTCCAAAAGCAAATTCTTGTTCTTTTGACATAGGAGGGAATTTATCAGACTTATTATTTGCAAAAACACTCAAAGGATTACGATAAACTTCTTGCTCTATAATCTCAAGATGCCCAAGGTCTGAAAGCTTTTTAACAGTTGGGGCTGTTGTATGTGCTTGTTTTAAAAATTCACTCATCAAAGGCATTTCATCATATGATGCCAAAACCTCTAAAACAGCTGCATATCTTTTGTTATCCGTTACAGGATTTTTCAAAACGAGTCTTTTTTCAAACTGAGTTTGTGATGATTTTTCTTCCACAATAGTAACAACTTCAACAACTCCTTGAAGTTTCAATTTGCGCAAAGCTTCATAAAATTTTGATGACGTCAGTTTTGACTTCTTCTGCAAGGTGCTTGATGGGATTTCTGATTTTTGCTTCAAAATATCCACCAATACAGACTTCCCGACAAAATCAGGGTTTAAAAGCCTGACAACTCTTTTTGCCTGTGAGAAAAACTTCATCGGAACAGCACTAGCCAAAACAGTCTGAAAATCGCAACAATAATACTCACTGACCCAATTGAGAAAATGAAGATACTCTATATCAAAAATCGGCTCATTGTCCAAAATTTCATAAATACTCTTGGCTTTGATACCATCTGGTAAATAATCGGAAAAACCGACAACAAAAGCATTTATAACCCCTTGATTACCAAAAGGAACCAAAACAGGCTGCCCAACTTTTATAACATCTTGAAAATCATCAGGAATCAAATAACTGAACGTTCTTGTGCCGATTTTGGCAATATTTACAAGTACTTGCGCATATTTATTCATCACAAGGTCTATTTTACATCATTCAAACAAAATTAAAAACCAATTGAAAAATTATGCCATATTCTCATACTTGTTTGTCAAAGTCGTTACTGACGATAGCCAATTTTTATTGAGGCCTGTCGGGTCATTTTCAGCACCTATGGGACAGTATTTTTTCTGAACTGCCGAAATTGTATCAACGCCTTTATTTACATAATTCTTTTTGAGCAAAGAAGCAAGATAATCAAGACAATCCTCAACACTATCAAAAGATCTGAGGCCGTCTTTGCCCATTATTCCTGCAACATTGTTTTTAGTTTTTGCTGCCTTACTTGAGCCATGGCCTGATTCTGAGTTGACCAAAGCAGCTAAAAATGCGGCATTTATGCCGTATTTATCTTGTAATTCCAAAAGCTTAGAGCCTTTATCTTTTAAAACACCTTTAAGATGCTTATTCAGGTCATCTGCACTGCCGGAATAAAGAGTTGTAATTTTACCATCTTTGCCTACTTTTCCATAATCATCAGAGCCCATATTCTTTTGGATTTCGGTTTGACTTAATTTTTGGAATTCCGCCATTTTATTAATCCAAGCGAGCATAAAACTTGCATCAATAGGCTGCACTTGAGAAACAGCACTATATAATGAATCGCTCATTGAATATTGGGACAACACCCCCGGCAAAGACCCAGTGGAATTTACCTGAGTACCCCATGGCACAAATGTCTGCTGTTGACTTAAAAGCAGATTATTAAAATAATTATTCGAGCTAAATGGATCCAATCCTGAATACATCTCTCTTATTTCTCCTAAACATATAAAGTATATGTATTAGAAAAAATTGCTAAATATTAATAAAATAGTTTAAAGTTTCTTTAAGTTATGCCCAAAGTTGATTACAATCATCAGTTTCTTTCATTTCAAG
>JAQUTS010000017.1 GCA_028694275.1 Candidatus Gastranaerophilales bacterium | reverse complement strand
CATCAAAGCTGTTGTCTGTTGAGAGCAAGATTCTTTTTACCTCTTTTTCTGAGCCGTCTTCGGCTTTGATTTTTTCAATTGCTTGGAAAACTTCCATATTGATTTTTCTTTTTTCGTTTTTATTGCCGGTAAAAACGTCCATTTTGAATTCCATTAATTTTTCTAAGTCGCTGCCATATCTTGTGTTATCCTCGGCAGTGATTTGTTTGAAGCTTGCCGCGCTGTATTTTATTTGTGTTCCATCGGCAAATCTTCTTACAAAAGTACCTTCATCCTTATACATAGGAGAAATAATTACAGGCATTGCAAGGTCATTACCTGCAATAGCTTCTGCAAGCTGAGGAGGCACATCTGCTAATCCGCCGTGTTTTGTGATTTTGTAATCCTCGGCTGTAGGCATCCAAATTACGTGTTTTTGGCCATTGCGAGGAGCCCCCATTGGTTTTATGGAAGGGGCATAGATTTTTTCTGAAGCAAGGTTTTGTATGTATTCGCCTGCTTTTACTTCTTTTTCTTGCCCTCCTGAGATTATTTTAAGCTTTGTTCCGTTGAAAGCTTCGAGTT
This sequence comes from Candidatus Gastranaerophilales bacterium, assembly GCA_028694275.1. Classification (GTDB taxonomy): domain Bacteria; phylum Cyanobacteriota; class Vampirovibrionia; order Gastranaerophilales; family CAJFVJ01; genus JAEWLZ01. Next base: position 17,945 of record JAQUTS010000017.1, on the reverse strand, counting down.
TCAAAGCTGTAAGACCTGCTCGTACTTCATCAGGAAGTTTGCCGATATTTGCTTCATGTTGTGTAAGTTTTTTTGCTTGCAATGCTTCTGTCATGTAGTTTTGTAGTCTTGTTTCAAGAGCTACATCTTTTTGGTATTGAAGCATCGTTGTGAAGTCTTTATCCCCAGGTGCTTTGAAGTGATGCTCGTATGATTCTGATAATTCTTTTAGGGCTTTGTGGATGGTTGCTTCAGGTTTGCCACCTTCTGTGATATTGCGAACTGCACCTGAGCCTTTGCCGGGTTTTCTCAAAGATAATATCAATGCGGCTCCTCCTGTCAGAAGCCCAAGACCTCCAAGTAAAACGCCTGTATCATTTGAGCTCGATGAGCTTTGGCCTTTTGCATGGTTTTTTGCAAATTGATCAGCAGGGACTGCTTGATTATTTGGCATTTTATTTTTTTTACGATTTGCTGCTCCTGTTGTGTTAGATGGGGCATTATTTGCAAAAGAAATACCTTGATTTTGTCCACGTGACAAAACCTCATTCCTAGAGACCTTTGTAATCATATACAACACCTTTCGTTAGAAGAGAAACATAAATTGGACTACTGTTTGGACTTTTTTATACAATCATTTAAACATTCTCAAAAATTTTTTGTGATAGTTTTATTTCTATTTTTAATAAAATTTAACATGTGTTTTTTAAAATATACGGTCACAATAGCCATTTTTTAAAAAAATGAAACTCGTTTTTGCTTTTTAAGAGTTTGTAATAATATTTTTACTTTTTAGCACTTTTATATATTTAGATTTTTTTTCTAGATGGAATTATTTATTAGCTAAATAGGCACAAAAAATAAAAATGTTCTCGGCGATTAATTTATCTCATCGTTCTAATTTTAAAAGCGGAGCTCAAGAAGGAATTTTTCAAACAAGTCTTTCTTCTCGATTGGTTATTGCTGCGCCAAAACATGATTCTGTGTCTTTTTCGGCTAATATTGACAGACAGCTTTTGCGATTAAGAGCCAAAAAACTAAAAATATCTGATATAAACCATCCTAATAATAATTATATTAATCTTTTTCGGTCGTTTTTGGCTTCTGGGCCCGATTTTAATCATCAAAGTGTAAAAATTTTCAGCGGTGCAAACGGATCTGTATACAAAGTTTCTAAAGAGGCAGGCAAAAATATTGCGGTAAAAGTTCCGCATTTTGAAACGGTTAAAAGAGCCAAAATTGTTCAAAGATTGAATGCAAATTATGATGATGAAGTAGCAATCATGAAGATGCTTCCTGATGATGTGCTTCATACATCAAGACTTTTGGCCACAGGAGTGGATGAAAGCGGCAAAATATCTGCTTTGGCTTTAGAGTTTGTCCCGGGCAAAATGCCTGACCCTAAAAATGCTCACATAACTCAAAGGCACCTTGATGGTTTTTATGATGATTTGTTTGCCTTGGATAAGGCGGGTATTTATCATCGAGATCTTACCATTACAAATTTGAAAGTAACAAAAGATAATATATATATTACAGATTATGGTGCGAGTAAAACTTTTGAGCAGATGAAAGAACTCTCAAAAGGCCCTGATATCAAATATAAGCATCCTTCATTTTTAGCACTTTCCAATCTGGATAATTTTGAGAGTATCGGTCTTTTGGTATATTTGCGCCAGCTTTCTAATTCTTCACGGAAAGGCAAACACCATGCCGATCGCTTGTTTCTTACTCATTTGAGCAAAAAATCATCTTTTCACGCAAAAAAATCAGAACTGTTAAGATCATCCGGCTCTTCTGAAGATATGAAATTGGCGGCGAGAGAAAAGCTCCTATCGAGAGTCTTTGGCCGAATTAAACTCAATCAGCCCGATGCTGTGACTATGGATATAAGGCAGACTGAGCTTTTACGCCTTAAGATGTTGCAAGCACAAAAAATGACAAGGCTTTATGCTGATAATGACCAAAAAAATCCGGCAACTAGTCTTTATTGGAATTCTTTGCAAGGATTTTTCTCAAAGCAGTTAGAGTTAACATCCTCTGCGTTGCAAAAACAATACAGGGGCGATAAGGATTTAGAAAAATACTTCATTATTCAGAATAAAATAAGCAAATTTCACCAAAAAGAAATCTTTATGCCTATGTTTAATCAATCTTGTCAAAATATTTTGTCTCCTATAAAAAATTCCGATAAGCAAGTTGTTGCAAATGTTGTCAAAGAAGGAAATTGGCTGCAGTTCGCTAATCACACCGGCAGATGGAAAGGCCAGGCGGCATCAATGTATGAGCAGGGACCTCTCATATCGGGGGATTATTAATGATTATTAATAATGTGCAAACAAAAATTCAAAATACCCCTTCTAAAAACGCTATGGCTCCTTGTTTGACTGTCAAAAGAGCTCCTTATGTTCCTTCTAGATTTCCGATGAGGGCATACCCTTCCAATTACTATTTGAGTTTTGGTCAGCAGGACAAAAAAAGTAAAAATTTGGATAATTACAAAATATTGGTACCTGAGCAGGTGGCTTTTTTTAGAGAAATGATCCAAAAAAATAACAGGGTTTCAGAAGAACAAATTTGTGATAACTTAGAGAAGCTTTTGCCTTATAAATCTTTGCGTGATGATAACAAGATCAATCTTGTAGAGCATATTGCCGAGAAAGAATCTCAAGGCCTAAAAAGAGATATCAGCGTTTTGTGTGCAAATGTTGAATATGCATCAAAAATCCCCGATGCGAACGGTTCTATGGTTGCTGATGTGGCAAAGTTTTTGCTGGAAAATCCCGATGTGCAAAGAGAAAAGTTTTGCAATAATGTTACTGCTTTGATGCCTTTGAATTCGCTTGGGAATTATCATAAAATAGTATTGTCAAAACAGATGGTAATAATGCCCGATAAGGCTGATGAACTTTTAGAGAGTGCGCAAAAAGGAATGAATTACGCTCAAATAACTTATGTTAACGGACTTAATCCTGCTCTGAAGCATAAATTGCCGAATGTTCAAGATTTTAAGGAGCTAAACAGAGAAGAACGTAGAGAATTTTTGTCATCATTGATTCATTCGAACAATAAAATATATAGCGATAAAGCTCATCTTATTTCGCCTTTATTGCCCAATAATGTTGATGGTTCACAACAGTTTTTGCATTCTCTTATCGACCAAGCAAATCTTGAAACACCCAACCTTAGCCCTCAACAGGTAAAAAAAGTTAATCACTCGTTATATTCTGTTGCACAGATATTACAAAAAATTGATTTGGATAAAGTTAATATCGGCCTGAAAATTCCGCGAAAAAAAGTTGTAAATGCTTTTTTGTATAAGACAAAAAAAATGGATGAAGAACAAAAAAAACAGCTGTTCTCACATTTTGGATTTGAGCTTGACGGGACTAAAATGATTGGCTATCCTGTCATAAAAAATCAAGTTTCTGACAAGATAAAAGATCCGATTGTTCTTGGTGCGATTAACAAACTATCTCCTTTAGTTCAGGAATTTTCTTTGAACAATCAGGTTATTATACCTGAGTCAAAGCAACTGGCCGAACATCTTAATAATATAAGCAAAGCAGTTCCTCAGTTTTTATCAATAATTGGCAATAAGCAGCACAAAACGCATAGTTATACTGTTGATCAGCATTCTTTGAGGGTTTTGCAAAATGTAGTCAAATCAGATAGTTGGGGTACTTTTAATCTGAGTGATAAAAAAGTTCTTATTTTAGGTGGGTTATTTCATGACATAACCAAAAAAGAAAGAACCAAAGATAAAACTCATCCGGCTCAATCGGCTTTTGATACTTACTTTTTGACATCAAAGCTTGGCCTTAGTGATAAAGAACAATCCAATTTATTTACGCTTATAGATTCTCATGATTGGCTTGAAAAATTACAAAAAGCTGAAGATAAAAATCCCAAAATGCAAGAAACAGCTTTTCGTTTCAGAAAAGGAAATATGTTTCAGATGGCTCAAATTTTTTGCGAAGCAGATTTGAAGGCGGTAAAGGCTAATGACAAATTTTTCCACAAGTACGGAGCTAGCCTCAAAGAATTTTCAGAAGCATTGGATCCTATTGTGCAGGATATCAAGTCAAATGTGTCGATAATGCCGCAAACTCATATCCCCAGAGCTTCAGAACTTGATGTAGAATCAGTTGTTTTGGATGGAATTTCAAATAAGGTTATTCGCCTTGATTTGGATGAAAATACTGATTTCCACGCCTTTGCGCATGAAATAGCAGATATTGATATAGGTCACAAGCTTTCTTTGCAAAATAAAAAAGACTTGCTTAGAGATATGCCCTCTGCCAATTCAAAAAATGTTTTGAGTGCAACATATATGAAACAAGGCTCGGGCAAACCGTTCAGGGAACAGGGCTTTTTGTTAAGTGTTGATTTTGAGGATATTTTGGGCGGGTATTCAAAGGATTTGGCCTCAGGTTATTACAAGGCTTTTCCTGAATTTGGGGAGTATTATTTTTCTGAAAAAAGTAAATCTCTTAAAGAATACGTTCCGAATTTGTTGCAAGAAAAACTCAGTTTAACCAAAAAAGAATACAAAACCCTGGCGCAAAATCTCAAGGACTGTAAAAGTTTTGAGGACATTGCCGATCGGGGTGAAGAGCTTGTCGGAACAATCAAAGAAGCTACATCGAAAATAGAAAACGCAAAACGCAGCGACGGTCGCAAATATAATGAGTTTTTTGTTATGAATCCTAAAATAGCTGCTTTTTATGCTTATGATGTGCCTTTTGAAAATATAGACAAAAAATACAGGAAGTTTGCCGCAGATAATGATATCCCTGTGGTTATTTTTGAAAAAACCAAAAACATTTCCCGCAATATAAAATCATCCATCAAAACTTTGTTCCATTAAATAAGTTTTAGTTTGAATTTTTTATTTTGCTTTTGATATTCTTTGATAGCTTCTTTGATACCTTTTGTCAAAGAGCCCTCTTCGATTGTGATGGTTTTTTTGTATTCAGAATTTTGTCCGAAAAGTGCGTTTAGGTTTTCTAATTCTTGGCATTTTTCATCTTTTTTTTGAACAATTATTGTTATTAACGGAAGTTTTTTTATTTTTTCTTTCAAAACAGGGTGACTTTCGAGAAACTCTTCTACTTTTTGAGGATCTGAAATATCAAGGTTTTTGGTTTTTTTAGAAATATAGCTGAGAGGATTGAGCATCTCAAGGTCGTTTTTTCCGTCTCCTGCTACGATGATGAGGTCACCTTCTTTTTTTGCTTTTTGAATTTGCAAATTCGGGTCATAAGATTTTGAAAGGATTTCTCCATTGAGCATGGGGGTAAATGTATATGAGATAAAATTATTACATTCTTTGTCTTTTTGTTTTTTGACCAACTCGAATTTTATTTTTTGGCTATGCAAATAGTCTGCAATTTGGAGGGCTGTTTTTTCTGCTTTGTGCTCAGGTATAGAAGGTGACATTCCCAGAAAAAGCCTCATATCACCTATGTCACGTATCAAGACTGTGTTGGGTTTTAACAGACTTGGCCTTGAAAATACCGATCTTTTACCGTAATTTTTTTTAGATAATGTAGTTTTGCACTCAAGAGGAGTCAGGCCGTTTTGTTTTATTATTCGGTTAGTTTTTTCTCTTATGTTTTGATTATCCCATCGGGTTTGTTCTTTTAGCTTTTCGTATCTTTCGTTGTTTTTTACCGTGTAAGAAAATCCGCTGCTTTGTTTTTTGTTTTCAAGATACTCATCGCTACCTTCTTTTACGATGATAGAGTCAACTTTTGGAAGTTCAATATTTCTTCTTTTGTACAAAATATGCATGTTTTCATATTCTGCGATACTTCTGCCTGTTGAAATATGTGTTGTTAAATGCTCTTTCATTGTTTGCACAAAAGTACTGAATTCTTCAAAACTCCTGGCGACTTTTTTTAAAATGACAGAACCTTTTGGTTTTTTGGCATCAGAAGTCACAGCCGGTGAGAGAGTTCTGTCATAGTCTGTATAGATATGGACTTTATTTTTGCCAAAAGTTCTTGTTTTGTTTTCATAGGGCCTGATAAAAGATATTATCACTTATTTTGGCCTCTGATTTTGGCAACTTGTTCAGGTGTGAAGGAGTTTTTGGGTAGGTTTGAGTGGTTTACCAAATATGAAACCTGGGCTAATTGTTCTGCCGCATCAGTGAATTTGAACGCTTGCATAAGATCTTTTCCTGCCGCAAGGAGCCCATGGTTTCCCATTATGACGACGTTATTGTTTTTTAGGTGTTTTGTTGTTTCAGAAGCTAACTCATCAGAACCCGGGAAATGATAAGGCTCACAAGGGATTGTTCCAAAGTTTTTTGTACATTCAGGAAGAATATCTTCCGCCAAAGGCTGATTTGCCACGGCATAGACCCTTATATAAGGAGAATGCGAGTGGATAACGGCACCTATATCATCCCTTTGGGCGTATGCAGCCATATGTACGGGAAGCTCCGATGATGGCTGTGGGCCGCTTATGAGTTTTCCTGTTTTGTCCACAACTGAAATATCTTTTGGGGTGAGTGTGCCAAGGCAAGTTTTGGTTCCCGAAATAAGAATTTTATCACCGCATTTGCAGCTGATGTTTCCGCCTGTGCCTGCTGTCAAATTGCGATCAAACATCATTTTGGCAACTTGTATAAGTTCTTTTTTGGCTTTTAGTGTTTGATTTGTATGAAATAAACCTCTAAAATTCACAACATTGTTTGAATTTATTTGAGGGTCAGCGTTATGTTGAATGGTATTATTTATTGTTTGTTGACTTTGCGGCGCGAATGTTTTGGCCCGGCTTATGTGTTGATTTGCCGAGGGGGTAATTTGCAACATTGTATATTCTCCTTCTCTTTAGAATGATTAAAATATATAAATTATTTTTTTGAACAAATATTTCGTGAATAGTTAAGAAAATTTAACAAATGTATTTCTACATTTGCTTTTTTGGCAAAATAATATTTTTAGAAGTTTTAAACTTGCCAAAAGCAAAAGGATTTTTGATGGAAACTATAAATAAACAAAATATAAATTTTTCGGCAGGATTTGTAACTCTTGCCCAAAAAAACCACGGAGATCGTATAAAAAAAGAAGTAGTGGATGTTTTTAACAGGCAAGAAGTCCCTCAAATAAAAACATCTTTGTTAGAAGATGTTTTTGTGAATAATCAAAGTCCTACAGGCAGGATATTAAAGCCCTCTGATCTTGTTGATAAGGTTAATTATTTTGTTGCTGCAGCAGGTAAAGGTTCACGCTTTGAGGCTCTTGCCCAACAAATAGGCGATTATAATAAGGTGTTTTTACCCTTTCCTTTGGATAAAAATAACAATCTGCACATGATGGATTTTTCTTTGGCTTTGGGTAAACCTTATGTCGGAAAAAACGGATATCAGACGATTATCTCTGAATCACCCTCAGGAATGCTTGGGGATGTGATCAATCTTTATCTTAATAAACCGTCTGAGATAAAAGATACTCTTATTATTGGCGGTGATAATGTTTTTGGAATCAAAGCCCAAGAGGCTGCCGGATATTTTTCTTCTGAAATAAATAACCCTAATAAACATATTGCTCTTTTGGGAATAGCAAAAACTCCTGCTGAAGTTGAAGGGCGTTTTGGAATAATGGCACTTGAGGACAGAAAATCGCAAGACGGTATATTGGGGCTTGTCGATTTCGTTGAAAAACCGCCAATTGATATTGCCCAAAAACACGCCATAAATGGTTATAATGTTGCAAATACAGGCTTTGCATACATCAGCAAAGAAGCAATGACAAATCTGATAAGAGATATCCAAGAAGAAACTAAAGGTAAATCACCTTTAACATCTCAGCTTATAAGAAAAAACGACGTTGAGGTCTTTGATACTGCAAATGCACTAAAATATATTATGAAAAAAAGCAATGAGTGGTTTTCTCAAAAACCGCAAGATATTGCTGATGTCAAAATTATCAATGACTGGGAAGATGTCGGAGAGCCAAAAGCTTATTTTAGATTTTTGCAGGATTTAAAAAAAGGTAAATATCTCGACAATTTTTCTGATGGATTTTCATCAAAAATCAAAACAGCAACTGCCCAAAAAGTCGAACTCGAAGGTGTTGATAATGCTATAGTTTTTTCTGACAAATATGAATCTTTGGCGGATGTTCCCAAAGCCAAAAAAGCGACCGCAAAGAAGGTTGATGGGGTCAAAATTATTGTTTAGCTTTAGTGCACTAAGGCTTTATACAAAATAATCCCCGCAGAAATTGCAAGATTTAGTGATTCTACTTCATTTTGGAGTGGGATTTTTATATATTCTTGCACATACTCCATTGCTTTTGGGGAAAGTCCGTTTGCTTCTGAGCCAAACATAATAACAGTCGGCATATTGAAATTTGCCTTGTTGAGTTCGATTGGGTGTTTGTCAGGATCCAAAATTGTGCCTATAAACTTATGATTTCTGAATTGATGCCTCATTTGCTCCCAGTCATTGCTATAAACAATGGGCACTTTGAAGATGTTACCTGTCGCAGAACGTATAACTTTTGGGTTGTACAAATCAACACAATCACCTGTCAGTACAATCAAATGCGCACCCAAAGCGGCAGCGGTTCTGATAATTGTGCCGAGGTTTCCCGGGTCTTTTATATCTTCTAATAAGACTATGGTTTTGCCGTTTAATTGTTCTAATGTGTAGTCTTGTTTTTTTGCAATAGCCGCAACACTTGGTGGTGTTTGGGTTGTGGAGATTTTTTTCATTACGGATTCTGTGACGATATAACTTTCTTTTGCAGCGTATGATTCTTCTTTTGATAAAAATAATTTTTCGATTTCTACGCCTGCTTTTATAGCTTCTTCTAGCGGTTTTTTGCCTTCAAGCAAAAATAGCCCTGTTTCATCACGGAATTTTTTTTGCTCCAAAGAAGCCGCTAATTTTATAATATCGTTATTTACGCTTGTTATTGTTTCTGCCATTGTTTTACCTGCTCAATCTCCTCATCTGTCAGCATATTGTAGTTTATCAATTTTTCATCAAAAGGTGCTTTTGATAAAGGGATGATTTTGTAGTTTTCGTCAATATAAACTATACGCTCAATTCTCACCCCAAAAGCCCCGTCTTTGTAGAGCCCAGGCTCTATGCTGAAGCACATATAGGGTTTTAAAATTGTCTCTGCTTTTTCAGATGGTGCAATGGCGGGTGGAAATTCATGGACGACAATTCCTATTCCATGGCCTGTTGAATGAGAAAATTTGAAACCTTCAAGTGCGTTTTTTTCAACAATTTTTCTTACTGCCCAGTCAAGTTTTTTCCCTGTCATTTTGGGGGTGATTTTGGTGTTTATACCTGCCAAAAATCCCTTCAAAACAGCCGTGTAGATGGTTTTATACTCCAAGTTGGGCTCGTGTTGTCCGACCCAAAATGTCTGTGTGATATCGGTTGCATATCCGCCTTTGAAATACCCCCCGCAATCTAAAAGAACCACAGTGTCTGATATTGGTTTGTTTTGGGGATTTGTGAAATGAACAATCGCCGTATCTGTGTCAGAAGCCGCAATTGTGTGAAAACTCAGGCCTTTTGCCCATTGTCTGCGGTAGGCTCTTTCTGTTTTGTGAGAAAGGTCAATTTGTGTTCTTATGGAACGAGATTGCATCCAGGATTGGACTTTTCTGATTACTTTATCTGTTTTTTTGAAGCATTTTTTGAGGTGTTCGATTTCATTTTTGTTTTTGATGGCTTTCATCTCTTCAAGGGGGCTTGTTTTTATTTGTTTCAAAAAATGATGCTCCAAAGCCCTGTATGTTTTGAGGTTTATTGATGATGTAATTACTTTGGTTTTTTGAGGTATTTTTAGGTATTCAAAAAACTCATCTTCGGGTAGAATTTCGAATTTTTTCCCTATATTGCCGATTTTGTGATCGGTAAAAATAATACATTTTTCTTTTTCGATTATGGCTTTTGCCTTAAAGCAAGAACTATAAGGAATAGATGTTGAGCGATGATTGGTGAGATATGCAATTTCATCGAGTTTTGTGATGATTATTATATCTGTGTTCATTTCATTTTGGATGATACTTAGTTTTTTGTCTGCGCTTATGCCCGTTATTTTTTCTTTAACAAAGTAGGTACTTGCCGCGTTTTTGGCTTTTTCATTTTCAATGGGGTCTTTGTCATAGATGACAAAATCTACATTTTTGAGCTCTTTTTTGAATTCACTGAAAAGATAATAACTTATTTTGGATGAAACAACGCCGACTTTTATTGAGCCTTTTTCTTTTAAGATTTCAATTATCGCCTCTTTTTGAGATTGTCCCATTTGGAGTTTTATTACATCTATCAGGCTTTTGTACACTTCTTCATCAGCTTGTGTGTGGTAGCGGCCATCTACAAACAAAAAAGCATCATGCTCACCAACCAAAACATCACCTGTGGATCCTTTGAATCCTGTGATGTGGTAGCGAGAATTTTCTTCGATGGGGACGTATTCATTTAGGTATTCATCGGTTGATGGTACAAGAAAATAATCAAGATCATCTTGAAGCATCAACCGACGTAAATCGCTTAGTTTGCTCATTTTTCTCCAAAGTAATATATCAATGCACGAACACCTGAGCCTTGAGGGCCTTTTGATATTCCTCTGATTTCTTTATCAGTTATAGCACATCCTGCAATGTCAATGTGCGCCCATTTAGGGCAAGTAACAAATTCTTTCAAGAAGGCACCCGCTGTCATTGTTCCTGCGAGTCTTCCCCCTGTGTTTTTAAGATCGGCAACATCACTTTTTAGGGCTTCAAGATGTTCTTTGTACAAAGGCATTTGCCAGAAGCGTTCGCCTGCTGAGTCAGCAGAGTTTTTGAGTTTGTCAACGAGGTTTTGATCACCCAAAATACCCGCTGCTTCTTGGCCTAAGGCCACACAACATGCGCCTGTAAGTGTTGCGATATCAATTATTTCATCAACTTTTAAATCAGATGCATAGCATAGTGCATCTGCAAGTGTCAAACGTCCTTCTGCATCGGTGTTGTCGACTTCGATGGTTTTGCCGTTCAAGGCGGTCAAGATATCCCCGGGGTGATAAGCTTTGCCTGATGGCATGTTTTCAACAGCTGCTATGATGCCGTGGATTTCGATGTTTAGATTGAGTTCTTTTGCATATTTCATAATCCCAAGAACACAAGCTGCACCTGACATATCACCTTTCATCTCGCGCATGGAACTTGCAGGTTTGATATCAAGTCCGCCACTGTCAAAAGTTACACCTTTTCCGATGAGGGCAATTTTTTTGGCAGGGTTTTTTGGTATGTATTTCATGTGGATGAATTTGGAGTCATGCTCAGATCCCATACCTACTGCGTAGAAGGCACCCATCCCCATTTGCAGGGCATCTTTGCCGTCAATTACTGTTGTGTCGATTCCTTTGAAAGATAGTGCGATTTCGGCCAATTCTGATGGGTGAAGAGTCATTGCAGGTTCATTTACAAGATCTCTTGCAAAGTTTGTAGCTTTTGCGATGAGTTCACCTTGTTTGATGCCTTCTTTGGCTTGGCCAATTATATCTTGGTTAAGCTCAACTATCTCAAAAGAGTCGATAGAGTGGGCTTTTTTGGTTTTATATTTTTCATATTTGTATGCCCCAAGAAGTGTTCCTTCTATTATCGCTTGGGCACAAGCTTTTGGGTCAAGTCCGCCAATGCCTGCTCCGTGCAAAATTGAGCTGACTTTTTTGGGTTTTAATGTGGCTTCGCATTTTTTGATTACTTTGGCGCTTAGTTCACGAAGCTTTGTCAAATCAAAGTCTTTTGCCTCGCCAAGGCCTACTACCAAAACTTTTGCGGCTTTAATTTTTCCATAAGTTTGAAGAATATACGTCTGGCCAAAATCACCCTCAAATTTGTCTTTGTTGATTACAAAATCTGTAATCAATCCGCCTAGAGCACTGTCAACAGCTCCTGTAGCTCCTGCGGGTGTTTTTACGCCTTTGAACAGGTTTACGATAATTACATCTGTTTCAATATCTGCTAAAGAAGCATTTTTTACTGATAATTCCATCCTTTGACCTCGCTAAATTCTAGAAACTTTTATTATTATAACTCTTTTTTTGATTTTTCGCGCGGGCTTAAGAAAAAATTTCTTTTTTACAAAAAAATATAACGGCATAACCATTCAAAGGTTACAAAAATATGATATTTTGACCCAAAGTATTTTTGTTGTTTTATAATTGTTACGAGACAGAATACGGGTTTTACGGAATATGAAAATTCACGAATATCAGGCAAAACAATTGTTTAAAGAGTTCAATATCGCTGTGCCGAAAGGATTTTTGGCGGATGGTTATGATGAGGCTCTTAAAAACATCAAAGACATCGGCTTCCCTTGTGTTGTAAAAGCGCAGGTGCATTCAGGAGCCAGGGGAAAAGCAGGCGGAATAAAGCTTGCACGTGATATTAGCGAATTTGAAACGCATTTCAATAATATTCTCGGTATGGAGCTTAAGAGTATTCAAACGGGAGATGAAACCAAAATTGTCCGCAAAATTTGGGTTGAACAGGGCGTAAATATAGATAAAGAGCTCTATCTTGCCATCACAGTCAATCGAAACACGGAAAAAATCGTCATAATTGCGTCTCCTTCAGGTGGTATGGATATTGAAGAAGTCGCGGAAAAATCTCCTGAAAAGATTATCAAAGAAGATATTGATATTATTGATGGCATAACGGCAGATAGTTTGGCTAAAATTAACGCTTGTGTCGGGTTTGATATTTCGGCTGCGGTTTGTAATCTTTATAATTTGTTTGTACAAAAAGACTGCTCTTTGGTTGAGATTAATCCGCTTGTGATCACAAAAGAAGCTGGGGTTATTGCAATTGACGGCAAAATCAATTTTGATGATAACGCCTTGTACAAGCATTCTGAGCTTTTAGAATTGCGTGATTTGGATGAAGAAAACCCACTTGAAGTCGAGGCTTCAAAGTTTAATCTTAATTATATCAAACTTGATGGAACAATCGCCTGTATGGTGAATGGCGCAGGGCTTGCGATGGCTACAATGGATTTGATTAAATTATCAGGCAAATCACCTGCCAATTTTCTTGATGTCGGAGGCGGCGCGAGCAAAGAAAATATCGAAAATGCCTTCAGGATTCTTCTTTCAGATGAAAATGTTGAGGCTATTTTGATAAATATTTTCGGTGGGATTTTGCGCTGTGATATTTTGGCAAAAGGTGTTAAAGATGCCGCGCAGGCTCTTGATATCAAAATTCCTATTATTGTGAGGCTTGAGGGCACAAACAAAGAAAAAGGAGCTGAGATTTTATCCAACTCAGGGCTCAAATTTTTTGTGGCGCACAATCTTGATGAAATTTCAAAAGCACTGGGGGAGCTGTAAAATGGCAATATTTGTAAATAAAAACTCAAAAGTTATCGTGCAAGGAATTACAGGTTCTCAAGGTGCTTTTCATACGGAAAAATGTCTTGAGTACGGAACGCAAATAATCGGCGGAACGAGCCCAAATAAAGAAGGGCAGGAGATTTTTGGACTTCGTGTTTTTAATACAGTCGGCAATCTTGTTACCAAATTGGGTGTTGTGCCCGATGTTTCGATGATTTTTGTACCGCCAAAATTCGCCAAAAACGCAATAATAGAAGCGGCGGATGCAGGCGTCGGGCTTGTTGTCTGCATTACAGAAGGTATTCCTGTTTTAGAGATGATGGAAGTCAAAAAACATCTTGCTCAAAAAGGCACAAGGCTTATCGGGCCTAATTGTCCCGGGATTATTTCATCAGAAGAATGCAAAATCGGCATTATGCCTGCTCACATTCACAAAAAAGGCCCTGTCGGGATAATCTCTCGCAGCGGAACTTTGACTTATGAAGCCGTGTATCAGTTGACGCAGTTGGGTATCGGGCAATCTACATGTATTGGGATTGGTGGGGACCCTATTATCGGGACAAACTTTATAGATTGTTTAAAAGAATTTGAAAAAGATCCTGAAACAAAGGTAATTTGTCTTGTCGGTGAAATAGGCGGTGATGCTGAAGAGCAAGCGGCTGAATTTATTAAGGATAATATTACAAAGCCTGTTGTGAGCTTTATTGCAGGAGTATCAGCCCCAAAAGGCAAGCGCATGGGGCATGCAGGGGCGATTATATCAGGCAAAAAAGGATCTGCACAAGACAAAATAAAAGCCCTGCAAGATGTCGGAATAACTGTTTGTACCTCGCCATCTGAGATAGGCATTACAATAAGTAAAGTTATTTCTTCCAAGTAGCAAATTTCATTTTTTACAAATTTTAGACCTCCAAAGAGATTTTTGCAGAGGTAAGATGTTTAGTATTTCTTTGGGTAACAGACCGATTGTTGCCAGGTCCAATAATATAGCTAATAAACCCGTTTCTATGCCTAAAATGGACACAGGCATGGTGGCCGATAGTGTAAGCTTTGGTTCCAAAAAAATTACAGATGCTCAGTTTCCGCTTCGTTTGGTGTCGGGGCTTCCTTGTCCTTATTGCGGTGAGATGATGTTTACTGTCAATGATGCAACCAAATTTGGTCTTCAAATGGCTTCTGCCAAGGGCAAAGAGCTTCAAATGGGTTTAATCCAAAAGCTTGGCCCTCAGGTATTTACCAATCAAAAATCTGTAGCATTTGATATTATAAGGCACTCAAAAGAAAAGCCTGAGCTTACAATCAAAGAAATTTTGCATGAGATGGCTCCGGAGGCTGAGATTCGTCTTGTGGAAAAGCAAAAAAGAATACTCTTTAAGGCTCAAGACATTACCAAGCAATTGACACCTGAATTGATGGCAAAAACAGATCATGATTTTGAGGTTGTTCATTCTTTGATTGAGCGTCCTTTGGATGAGAACGGATTCAGAAATAAAACTCTTCAATCAGGGTTTATGAACTTGTTCAGAAAAGAAAAAGACCCCGCAAATAAAAATGTTTTGGCCACATCTATTGAGACATTATTGACTTTGCCTACATCATATTTTGATAAAGATGCTTTTATTGTGAAATACAGCAAACGATCTTCTCGTGAGACAGCGGAAGAACTTTTATTTCCATATAGGAGCTCGGCAGAACATCTTGAAACAAGAGTTAGCGGGGGCGGGACAGATCTTGATAATCTTCTTTGCGTCCATCGTCATTGCAACTCTAAAAGAAGCTCAGATGAACTTGATGTTTTTGCAGAGAAAACACCAAACCTTGAAACGCATATGACCAATCATCTTTTTGCGGTGCAAGGGCATCTCGCCCGAAACCCGAATAAGCAACTTACTCACTATATTCCCAATATTATAAACCGTATAGACAAACAATCACATGGTGTTTTGAATATTAATCTTGGTGGCAGTAAATAGTTTTTTGTATAAAATAATATTTTGGGGCAATTTATAAAATGTATTTTAGTCGTATAATATAAGAACAAACAGGACTAAAAGGAATTTTTTATGATTAAGATGAATGTAATGGGAATAGCTATAGATACAAGAACAGGCTCGCCTATTGTTGTTTTAAAAGATGAAGATAACAGGCGCGCACTTCCGATTTGGATAGGTTCGGCTGAGGCCAGCGCGATTATAAGACGAATCGAAAATATTCCCGTTTCACGTCCTATGACACATGATTTGATTTGTACAATAATCAAAGAAATGGATTATGAAGTCAAAAAAATCGAGATCCATGATGTGGAAAAAGAAACTTATTTTGCGAATATATTCTTGTCTAACGGGGATAATGAAATCATTATTGATGCAAGACCATCAGATGCAATAGCCGTTGCAATCAGGACTAATGCCGAGATTTATGTAACATCCAATGTTATTGCAGAAGGCACAATCTCAACGGATAAAGAAAAAGACGAAAAAGAAGCGGAAGAGTTCAAAGAATTTATTAAAGATGTTAAACCTTCTGATTTTCAAAAACTCCTTGATCAGCACAAAGATTCTGATCAATAATCTTAAATATTGAATTTATCAGATTTGTATTCAGATATGAAAATTAGCCTCAAAAATACCCAAAAGGATGTTTTTTTGTTTCAGTTTTTTTACAAAAATGGTGCTATTAGTTTATAATTAAGGACTTTTTGATTAGTATTACAAAGTGTTAACTTTTTATATTATGTTGCGCAATTTTGCCTTTGAGAAGTTTTATAGAGATATAATTGCTCGTTAGAAAAGGTTATAGGAGTTCAAAGAAAATGGTACAGTATCTTACAAAAGAAGAAGTCAAGCAATGGCGAAGTTCTTTAGAAAAGATTACGCTTGAAGAATTTGCAAGAAGACTTGGTAAAGAAATTGAAGAAAATAAACGAACACATGATATAGTCGATATGCTTGTGAACAATGAGGCAGTGTCAACAACAGATGATATAAAAGTTCAAGAACCTGCAGAACAAACGCAAACAAAAGCTGTTGCAACGCAACAAGCTCCTGTCAAAACAGTCTCTTCGATAGTGTTTTCAAAAGCATTGACAGAAAGAGAACAAAGAGTTTTTGACTATTTGCTTGAGAAAAAAGGAGAATCCGTAAAAGCTCAAGATTTGGCATGTGTTTTGGATATTCCGCGTGATTATATCTATAAGTACATCAGAAACCTTCGCAAAAAAATGGCCGAAGACTTATTGGTCAATTCTGATGAAGGCGGCTTTATACTGAATGTATAAACGAAAAATATTTCAAATAAAAACGCTCTTATTTTTATAGGGGCGTTTTTATTTTTTCTTCTTTTTCATCCAAAGATCGCATTGAGATGTCAAAAGTCTCAAACATTTTTTTGAAATTATTAAGGAAATCATTTGTTGTATTTACCCAAAATTTCGAATTTACAAGGACTTTCATGGGTTTTTCGTCTTGTATCAGGTTAAAAATAACAGGATCAGAGCCGTTGTTTTGGGCAAGGTAATCTTTCATCGCCATAAGTTCTTCAAAAGAAGATTTATTTTTGACAAAAATATCAATCAAATTGCAATTTTCAACAGGTTTTACATTGTCTACGACAAGATTTACCATAGCGTTCTCTTCATCGCCCCTCATTTGGATTTTGCCTGATATAATCACTTTTTGTTCAGGCTCAATGAATGAGTTAAATTTGTTTAGGGCCTCTTGGAATGCGACAAATTCCACATTTCCGTGTAAGTCTTCTATCACACCGACTTTGAGAAGCTTGTTGTTTTTGGTACTGATGAGTTTTACTTGCGAAATTAGCCCGCAGACAGTTACATAGGTTCCGTCTTTGATTTCGGGCAGATCAATTGTTCTGTGTGTGGTCAAAAACGGCAATTTGTCTCGAATACTCTCAAGGGGGTGGCTTGTGATGTAAAAGCCCAGAAGTTCTTTCTCGAAATGCTGAATTTCGCCGTCTGAGAATTCATCATTGGCATTGATTGAAAAAGTCACGGGCGCAGAAACATCATCAAGTGCAAAAAGTCCTATTTGGCCGGAAATTTTTCTTTCGTGTTCTTTTTGCGCGGCAGAAATTATCGCATCAAGATTATCAATAAGGGCTTTTCTGCTCGGTTCGATTTCGCTAAAAGCTCCTGCTTTGATAAGGCTTTCAAGGGTTCTTCTGTTGAGGGCTTTTGGGTCAACTTTCAGGCAAAAGTCATAGAAGTTTTCAAAAGGTTTTTCTTCTCTTGCTTTGATAATTTCATCAATTACGCTGAGCCCTACGTTTTTGATGGATGCCAGACCAAATCTGATGTTGTTTTCATCAGGGAAAAAGTCCGCAAATGATTTGTTGACATCAGGAGCCAAAACTTTGATATCCATTTTTTGGCCTTCGGCAATGTAGGCTTGGATTTTGTCTTGATTATCACTCACGCTTGATAACAGTGCGGATAGGTATTCAACGGGATAATGGGCTTTGAGGTAGGCTGTTTGATATGCAACAAAAGCATACGCGGCTGAGTGAGCACGGTTAAAGCAATATGCGGCGAATTTTTCCATCGAGTCAAAAAGGTCGGTGGCAATTTTTTGATCGGTACCTTTGGCAATA
>JAQUTS010000154.1 GCA_028694275.1 Candidatus Gastranaerophilales bacterium | reverse complement strand
TATAAAGACTGGATTTCGCATACACAATATGGCTTTACTTGGGCGATGAATAATAACTTCCAGCAACTCGCAAGGATGATTGCTGCTCATCATTCTCGTGCAGATTGGGGTGCTATTATCGACCTTAATCAACGAGATTTGGAGCCGGAAGTTTATTTGATGCATCATATTGATGACTTGTCGGCAAAATTTGGCTTGATAGATATAACCCTTCTTTCTCAAGAAAAAGAAATTTTAAAAAGCCAATAAATTATTATCGAATTTTAATATAATCCTTTTTTGAGCCCTTTGATTTTCAAAGGGCTCAATTTCGTAATTTCGCTCCGAGGTTATTTTACTTTTTAATAGGCAAGCAAAAAATTATAAAAAGAATGTCTGCAGAAATTCTTTCTGAAATGAAATTCCTTATTTTATTTTTTAATGTTCGCCTGAACAAAAAGTAAAAACATAACAAAGGAGACATTTATGTCAAACAAAAAAATGGAGTTAAGGATTCTCTACAAAAATCCAAAAGAACTAACGCCAAATCCTCGCAATGCAAATACGCATTCTGAGAAGCAAATTTTCAAAATTTCTAAAAGCATAAAGATACTTGGTTTTAATAATCCTGTATTGACTGATGCTGAAGGTGTAATTATTGCCGGACATGGGCGTGTTGCTGCAGCTATTTTATTGGGGCTTGAAAGTATACCGACTATTTGCCTGGAGCATTTATCGCCGGAGCAAATCAGAGCATATATTATCGCGGACAACAAACTGGCTCAAGAAGCAGGATGGGATAAGGAAATTTTAAAAAATGAACTTGCGTTTTTGATGAGCTTAGACTTGGACTTTGATGCGACAATAACAGGCTTTGAAATTCCGGAAATAGACCTGATTATAAATGAGGAGGTCATAGATTCTGCTGATGAGTCAGGCACTGACCCTGCGGATGAGTTACCGGAAGATTTCCAGGTTGAAAAACGCGTAAAACGTGGTGATCTTTGGGCTGCAGGTAAGCACCTAATTTATTGCGGAGATGCCTTGAAACCAGAGAGTTTTGAAGTTCTGATGGGTAAAAGCCTCGCAGGAGTAGCTTTTGTTGATAATCCTTACAATGTGAAAATCCAAGGAAATGTCACAAAACAAAAACATCATAAGGAATTTGCCATGGCTTCAGGAGAAATGTGTGACACGGAGTTTATTACTTTTCTGAAAACCCCTATGGCTCTGTTGGCTAAATATTCGCGTAATGGCTCTATACACTACCACTGTATGGATTGGCGAGGGATGAGGGCAATTCTTGAAGCAGGAAATAGTGTATACACGGAATTAAAAAACCTGATAATCTGGGACAAGATAACGGCAGGGATGGGCTCCTTACTGCGCTCGCAGCATGAATTGATTTTCATGTATAAGAATGGGACAGAACCGCATATAAATAATGTTGAACTTGGAAAACACGGTCGTTACCGGACTAATGTTTGGAAATACCCAGGGATGCATGTTTCGAACCCTGAAGCCAAAAAGCTCTTAAAATGGCACCCTACGCCAAAGCCGATTTTTCTTATCATGGATGCTCTGCTTGATTGCACAAAGCCCAACGATATAGTCCTTGACTGTTTTGCAGGGTCTGGGTCAACGCTCATAGCTGCAGAGCGGACTAAACGTAGGGCTCGAGTTATTGAGCTCGAAGAACACTACTGTGACGTGATTCTAAGCCGTTTTGAGGCACTTACAGGGCAAAAAGCGAAATTAATTAGAAATATAGGAGATGCTCAAAATGTCTAACGTTGGAAAAAATTACGAGGTGGGCTATAAACGCCCACCCAAAGAATATCAATTTAAAACTGGTCAATCTGGGAACCCTAACGGGCGTCCCAAGCTAGTGAAGGACTTTCAAAGTGACTTGAGAGAAGAAATGGAGGAGATTATTACGCTCAAGGAAAGCGGCAAATCCAAATCTATGACCAAGCAAAGAGCCCTTATTAAAAGGGTTGTAACAGGTGCCTTAAATGGACAAGCTGCTTCAATAAAGTTGGCAATAGCTCTTTTGAAATCACTTCCTGTAGAAGAGGACATTTCGGAAGAACTTGATGTCGATGATTTGCAAATATTAGAAGATTATATAAAAAGGAGAAATAGTGATGACAGATAAGAATGATTTAGCCAAAGCGGCTTTTTATGCTACGTTGCGTAATGATTTATATGCTTTTATTTGTAAAGCCTTTCAGGAAATTGATAATTCTCAACCATTTTGCCATAACTGGCATTTGGAATTATTGGCAGATAGGCTTACGCAGTGTAAGGAAGGTAAAATTAAGCGATTGATTGTCAACGTACCTCCAAGAAGCTTAAAAACGCATAGCATTTCAATAGCTTTTGTTGCTTGGCTCTTGGGGCATAGTCCTGCCGAGAGAATTATTTGTTGTTCATACGCACAAGATTTGGCGAATAAAATCTCCAGAGATTGCTTGAAGTTAATGAGAAGTGATTTTTTCAAAAAAACTTTTGGAGAAACAGGATTAAATCCAGATAAACAATCAGAAGGTTTTTTTGAAACAACAAAAAATGGCTATAGGTTCGCTACATCCGTTATGGGAGCTTTAACAGGTCTTGGGGGCAATTTTATAATAGTGGATGACCCAATTAAGGCAGAAGAAGCCAATTCGGAGGTTACTAGGAGAAAGGTAAACGAATGGTATAACACGACCCTATCCTCAAGGTTAAACAACAAGGCAGAAGGGGTAATCATAGTAGTTATGCAACGTTTACATGTAGATGACTTGACGGGGCATTTGTTAAAACAAGATGGATGGACAGTATTGTCACTGCCAGCTATTGCTGAAAATGATGAATCTTTTACTTTAAGTAGTGGAAAAGTCGTTGGGAGAAAGAAGGGCGAAGCACTAAATCCCAAGCTGGAAGATATTAAAGTGCTGGAAAACCATCGTAAATTAGCTGGAAACTACATTTTTTCTGCTCAATATCAACAAAGACCAATACCCGCAAAAGGTAATATAATTGATTTTGATAGTTTTGGCAGGTATAGTAGCCTGCCATTCCGGGCTTATCCGGATAAAATTTACCAAAGTTGGGATATTGCTCTGTCTACGGGAGAGAATAATGATTATTCGGCTTGTGTTACAGCTCATCTTTACGGAGAAGTTTTGCACATTGTCGATGTATTTCGATGTAAGTTGGCCTATCCTGAGTTGAAACAGAAAATCTTTGCACATAAACAAGATTATCGTCCACATAATTTGATAATAGAACAATCTTCCATCTCTCTATGTTTGATTTCCGAGTTGAAAAAGATGGGGCTGGCGATACTTGAATATAGGCCTGATTGCGATAAGGTTACAAGGGCTGTGAATTCGACTATAGCGATAGCAGAAAAGAAGGTTTTATTACCTAATTCTGCCCCATGGCTTGAAGATTTCAGAAATGAAATGATAGCTTTTCCAATGGGGGCTCATGATGATCAGGTCGATGCCTTTACTCAGTTAATGGCTATGGTTACCAAAGATTTGGAAAACAATAGGATGGCTGAAGTATATAAAGGCATGGCAGATTATAATTCAAGATACATTGAATATACCGATACAAGCCCTTACGATGACTTAATATAAGTATCACAAAACTTAAAAGGCACTCTGATAAATGGAGTGCCTTTTTATTCGAAATCGAACAATTCTTTCACAGGGACATTTAATGCCGTGGCTAATTTACCTATGGTAACCAAGCTGGGAGATTTTTTACCGCTTTCAATTTTGCCAATATAGGATTTTGACACGTCGGCTTCAACTGAGAGCTCACCTTTTGAAAGGTTTTTAGCTTCTCTGATTGTTTTGAGTTTTGTTGCAAATTGTTCACAGATACGACTATTCATACAGTTATTGTGGTACACTGCACGTAGCTT
>JAQUTS010000016.1 GCA_028694275.1 Candidatus Gastranaerophilales bacterium | reverse complement strand
TTTTAAAAAATTCTTCCGCATTATATTTATGCATTAATTCCATGAAAATATTAATAGCTTTTTCGGCTATTTTTTCTGTAGCCATACGGTAGTGCAAAGCAATTGAAAAGCCCTTATTTTCTAATAGAATTCCCTCCAGGTTTTGGCATTGTTTTTGAATATCCAAAAGGAACTTTTTTGCTATGTCTTCTTCTTTTGGGTCTCTTTTTTGGATTTCAAGTTGTCCGTTATGGAGTATTTCTCCTCCGTGAAGCCCCGATACGGTTATTTTTTTACTTGAAAATAACGACACTTTCAAAAAATCATTAATAGAACGGCCTGTTATTATGGCTATTTTTATCCAATCTTTATCGGCCATATTTTCTATTTTTTGGGCAAGCTTAGGGTTGATTTTTGCCAGATCAGGCCTCGGTTTGATTGGGCAAAGTGTGCCGTCATAATCAAACATTAAGAGCGTTTCTTGCTTTGAATTTATTTTTTCTTCCAGCAAATTCAGATTTTTCATATATGTTTCCTCATTAACAAAGTTCTCTCAAAAACGCATCAAGCCAATGAAAAATGTCATTCTCTTTGACATAACTTCTGAGTTCTGCCATTTGTAGGATTTTTTGTTTTTCATCACTTTCAAGAGTCCTTCTTATCGCTGTTGCGATTGAATTTGTGTCATAAGGGTTGATTAAAAACTTATGGGGGATTTCTTCTGCGGCTCCCGTGAATTCACTCAAAATCAATGCCCCGCTGTTATTGCTGCGAGAAGCCACATATTCTTTGGCAACAAGATTGAGCCCGTCACGAAGTGCGGATACGATAATAAAATCGGCACATTTATAGTAGGCTATGATATCTTGAGGCTTAAGGTTTGAATAAATATAATGTATCGGGCTCCAGCCTTCTTTTGAAAATTTTCCGTTTATGCGCCCGACTGTCTCATCTACTTTTCTTTTCAATTTGGCGTATTCAGGCACATCAGAACGCGTAGGGACGGCAATTTGGATGAAGGAGAGTTTTTTTATGTATTCAGGATTTTGTTCCAAAAATAGCTCTAATCCTTCAAATTTTTCGATTATGCCTTTTGAATAATCAAGCCTGTCAACGCCAAGGCCGATTATTTGTCCATCAAATATTTTTTGAAGTTCCTCTGCTTTTGCCAGTACTTCGGCACTTTGGGCAACTTTATCAATATGCCTAAAGTCAATGCTGATAGGCATGGCGAGGACTTTTGTTTTTTTGTTTTTGTCATGTTTTATGATGTTGGAGTTTATTTCAACTTGATCGGACATAAAATATTCAACGCAGTCTATGAAATGTTTGACGTAACTTTCTGTATGAAAACCTATCAAATCACAGTTCAGAAGACTCTCAAGGATTTCATATCTTTTTGGGAAAATCCTGTAGATTTCCAATGTGGGAAAAGGGATGTGAAGAAAGAATCCGATTTTGTTTTTGACGCCTTTTTCTCTTAAGAGCTTGGGTAAAAGTATAAGCTGGTAGTCATGTACCCATATGCAATCATCGGGCTCTAAAATTTCCATTATTTGATTGGCAAATTTTTGGTTTACTTGCTTGTAATAGCTCCAGTCTTTTACATGCAGCTTGTATCTTGCAGGAAAATAATGAAAAAGCGGCCAGATTTGTGTGTTGCAAAACCCGTCATAGTAGTGCTTACTTTCATTCTTTGTCAATTTAACCTGCTTTATTGTGTACGGGAGCTCGACATCGTAGTCTTCTATCAGCGTTTCTCCGCCGCAAACCCAAATACCGCCGTTTTCCTTCATTACAGGGTCTAAGGCTGCGACAAGACCTCCAGGAGATTTCTCTATTATGATTTCATCCTGTGGTTTTTTTATGCTGTAAGGAGCTCTGTTAGTTGCAATTATTAACTTAATATTGCACCTCCTTTCAGATATGAAAATACAATTATACCATACAAACGGTCAAAAGCCAAGTCCCGCCTTATATAAGGGCTCTCAGGGGCAAAAAGAGCACCTTTTATATAACCATGATAGAAATAAATTTGTAAAATAAAATACCAGTGTAATTAACCCTATTGGTTACATTGGATTTTTATGTTCTACTACCCATGTAACAATTTATTAAATAAGGGTTGAAATATTTTGAAAAAACTGTAAACTATAAAGAATGGTGTAATTCGTACACTATTGAATAAAGATATGGTTGTTTTTAGTTTTCACAACAGCAGAAATTTAAAAAATTCTCAAAAAAAGTAAATTGGTAATAGTTTTCATGGATTAGTGCGTATTTTTACGTGCGGATCTAAGCTCTGGCAGAAAGTTGGTTTGAATGGTAAGAGAAATTACTTCTGTTACTGCGGGCGTTAGCGTGCCCGCGGTTCCAAATGCGCATGCAAAAGTTACAAAAACTCCTCAGAAGCTTCCCGTTTTAAAGACGGGTCTTTCAAAGAGTTACACTTCAGAAAATTTAAAAGCGAATTTTCTGACGTTTACCGGTACTCAGCCTCACAATAAAGTGGCGCAGTCTTTGAGCTTCAAAGGCAGTAATTATGAACTTTCGACCATATATGATGCAGAGCCTTCATATAGAACTAATGTGACAGAAACACCCACTTATAAAAAATACAGAACGCCTTTTTATGAGTCAACGGCAAATGATTTGGCTATTTCTTTAGGGCCTGACAAAAATGTTATTTTGGCTCATGACAAAGATGTTACGCCTGAGCTTTTGATTCACAAGTTTTCTGATAATATACAAAAGGGCAAATACAAAAATACCGGTCTTTCGCCTTATGATACGCAAGTTTTTATTGTAGATACAAAAGAAGCGGCCAAAAAGGGTCTTCTTCCTCATGAAGCTGTTAATCAAATAATGACAAAAGATGTCAGATCCAACAAAGTTATTTTTGTAACAGATCTTACAGCGATGGTTCAGGGCCTTTTAGATAAAGGTATTACGCCAACTTCTTATTTGAAGCAAGGTAACTTAAAAAATACACATGTTATCGGGATGATAGATAAAAATATGCTCAAGCCTAAATCCCAAGAAGAATTGATGGTGGGTGAGAGCTTCTTGAAGCCTAAATTTATAGAAGGCTTGCCAAGAGTGGACTTTGACGGTCTTGGGTCAAAAGATGCAAAAGAACTTTTGAAAACAGATCACAGGTTTACAAGTTCTGTCTTGAAAAGATATCAAGATGTACATGTCAAAGTTACTGACAGTGCGATTGATGCTTTGGTGGATGGGGCTGTAACAAAAAGCGATGCGGCATTCCCAAATAAAGCTTTGAATGTGCTTGATTTGGCCGTATCTGCCAAGTTGAATGAAATGCATTCTAAAAAAACTTATCTGACTAATGCAACTCTTACGGCTCCTGATGTAAAAAGATTCTTTGATAATCATTCGGATCTTTTAGCAGGGATGAAAAAATCATCGGGGCAGTTCCAACTGGCAGAAAATGTCAAAACACGTCTTAGCGATGTGGGTGGTATCAAAGATGTAAAAGAAAATATCCAAGAAGGTATTTTGGCTTATATCAAAGACCCCAAAAAATTCCTTGCTACAGGCCAAAAAGCTCCTAAAGGTATTTTGATGCATGGAGAACCCGGTACGGGTAAAACTCTTATTGCACGTGCTATTGCCGGTGAGGCCGGAGTTCCTTTCATTGCGGCATCAGGTAGTGAATTTGTCGAAAAATATGTCGGTGTTGGTGCTCAGCGTGTGAGAGAACTTTTTGACACCGCCAAAAAGGCTGCTGCCCAATCAGAGAAAAAGACGGCGATTATCTTTATTGATGAAATTGATGCTATAGGCAAACAGCGAAAAGGCGAAGGCGGCGGAAGCGATGAGACGGAAAAAACTCTTAACCAGCTTCTTACAGAGATGGATGGCTTCAGCAACAAAGAATCAAAAGTCAGAGTCATTGTTATGGCTGCGACAAATAGGGCTGATATTCTTGACCCTGCGCTAAAACGTGCAGGAAGGTTTGATGATATTTTAGAAGTTCCTGCCCCATCAAGAAACGTCGAAGCAAGACAAGAAATCTTGGCTATTCACGCAAAAGGCAAACCTTTTGCCAATGAAATTGAAAAGGCCAAAATCATCAAAGAAGCTTCTCAAATGACAGCGGGCATGAGTGGTGCTGAGCTTGCTGAAATTATGACAAAAGCGGCCAAAATTGTCGCAAAAAGATCTGATAACAAGGTTATTACCCACAATGATGTTGTAGAAGGTTTCTTGCAGGTTGCTGTTGGGCCTATGAAAAAATCGGATTTGACAGCGGATGATAAAAAGATGGTTGTTCGCCATGAAGGAGGCCATGCTGTTGTTCTTGATACGTTAAAAAATCAGGATATTTCTTTCATTACACTTGATGAAAGGGGCGAGTTTTTGGGTGCTGTATTCCATCAAAAACCTAAAGACATGCCAAACTTCAAATCTGTAATAGCCTCTGTTGCTACAAGTTATGCGGGTGGTCTTGCTGAGCCAAGATATGACTCTATGGGGCATGGTGCAGGAGTTTCAGGTGATCTTGAAAATGCAACAAAAACAATTCAAGCAGCGGTAACCAAATGGGGCCTTGGTGTGCATACACCGCAGTTGTCTTTGGATGAAAAAAGTCCTTTTATGGGCACATATGCAAAAGAAGTCAAAAAAGATATGGAATTATTCTCAAATACAGGGCACAAAGTTGCTAAGATGATTGTGGAGTTCCATAAGGATTTTCTTGATGATTACGTCAAAAAATACGAAGCGAATGCCGGTAAAGGCGGGAATAACTTATCAGGGGAGCAGTTCTCTATTTTGAGAGAAAAATGGCTCAAAGATACAGGCAAAGAAAAAGAATTCCTCAAGCTTCAAAATAAAATCACTCAGACCATCAAAATTGCGCAAAACAGCAAAAAGGGAATTAACAAACTTCTCTTCAAACTCATTTAAGCGTAACTTTCATTCTTTAGTGGCGCATAAGCGACCTCTAATGATATAGCAGTTGCCGGAGGGTTCTTCGGCAACTTTTTCCTTTGTTTTGCTATTTAAAAAAAGAGGGCTTTTTGAATAACCCTCTTCTTTAAGTTTTTAAAATCAGTTCGATTAACCGCCGCAGTTACAAAACATCGGAGATTTAAGCAACACATAATAAATGCTGCCGGAGAGTATAATAGTAACAGGAATTGTGAAAATCCAGGCCACAACTATGTTTTTGACGATGCCCCATTTGACTGCGGAGCATTTTACCATACTTCCTACACCCATAATCGCAGCTGATGTGATGTGTGTTGTGCTGACAGGAATACCAAAATGTGATGCGGTCAAAATGATACTGGCTGATGCCATTTCAACAGAAAAACCGTGAGGGGGTTTCATTTTGATTACTTTTGAACTTAGAGTTTTGATTATTTTCATACCGCCTGTCATTGTACCCATTGCAAGAGTTGTTGCACAAAGACATATTACCCAGAGCGGAATATCGAAATTTTTACCGTCCAAAGCTCCGAAAGTGATTAATGATAGAGTTATAATACCCATTGTTTTTTGTGCATCGTTTGAACCATGGCTAAATGCCAAAAACCCTGCTGAGAGAAGCTGCATTTTTCTGAATCTTTTGTTTAGAATTTCAGGTTTGATTTTGTGCAAAAATCTAAGCAACACCAAAACCACCAAAAACCCCACAGCAAAGCCCAAAAGCGGTGAAGTTATCATCGGCAAAAGTACTTTGTCTATCAGATTGTGCATATCGACAACCGCAAAAGACGGATGCGAAAAACTCAAAGGAGGTATTGTTATTATCAGAGGATGCGGTTTACCAAGCAATAAAGATGAATGCATTAAAGAAGCACCCAGCAATCCGCCGATTAATGCGTGCGATGAGCTTGAAGGAAGTCCGAACCACCAGGTAATCAAGTTCCAAATAATTGCGCCCAAAAGAGCACAAAGAATTACAAGCTGTGTAATTGAATCAGGGGAGACGATGCCTGAGCCGATTGTTTTTGCAACGTGTGTGCCGCAAAGAGCTCCTGCAAAATCCAGCACTGCCGCGTACAAAATTGCATATCTCGGGCTTAGGGCTTTTGTTGAAATTGCCATTGATATTGCGTTTGCAGCATCATGGAATCCGTTAATATATTCAAAAACAAGTGATACAATTATTACTAAAATTAATAAAACTACTGTTATGTCCATTTTTTCTCACTTCGCTACAGGCTGTTAGTTGTTTTTTAAAGCAATGTTCAAGATTTCTTCAGAAACGCTGAAGCAATTATCCAAAGTATTTTCAAGGTCTTTATAAATATCTCTCAATTTAATAACCTCGATGGCTTCAAACTTGCCTGAGTATAACTCTTCCATTGCTCTGTAGTGAATTTCATCACCATAGCCTTCGATTTCTTTCATACGGCTTCTGCTTTCTGTGATTTCTTTCATTTTAGAAATTGTTTTTAAAAGAGAAACGCTGTGTACTAGCTCCTCACAGGCTCTTAGAACTGTTTTTGCCTGTTGTTGAATGGGCTCTGTATAAGATTCAAGATGGTATACATTGAGGTTGAGGCATACTTGAACCATTTTTTTTGTAATTTTGTTCAATTTTGAGGAAAGGATCTGAATATCTTCTCTATCAATCGGTGTGATGAAAGTGTTATTCAATCTGTTGATTGTTTCTCTTTCGATGTCGCTTGATTTGTGTTTCAGGTGTCTTGCTTTGATGATTATTTCTTCAGTAATTTCGCCTTTTGCTATTACTTGTTCAAAAAATACTGCCATTTCAAGACAAGTATCTGCTGCTTTTTCAAAATCATCAAAAAACACTCTGTTTTTTGGTGGTAAAAGTTTGTCTAAAATCCAGATTCTTTCCATTTTTCATCCCTCTCACTATTGTGGACATAATCTAGTGTCGCTTCTTTTTCTGAAAGCTTTGCGCTTTCATCAAAAATACGCTCACCTTTTCAAGACTCAGGATTTTTGTTGTACAAAAACCCTTCGTACAATCATGTTAATAGGAAAAAAAGAATTGTAAAACAATTATTTTTTATTTGTTACAATTCAGCATTGAAAGGATTTCGGGCTTTGTGTGGACTGGGAATTTTTTTGGTGTTAAGATTTTTAATTGTAACGAGTTGAAGAGATAAAAAGACAGATGAGTCAGGCAGAAATCATTGAAAAAATTCAAAAACTGAAAAAAGAAAAAAACGCCGTAATTCTTGCGCATTGTTATCAGCGTGTTGAGATAGATCTTGTTGCCGATATGGTTGGGGATTCTTTGGGGCTTAGCAGAAAAGCTGCCGAGACTGATGCTGATATTATTCTTTTTGCGGGTGTATCTTTTATGGCAGAGACGGCCAAAATACTCTCTCCTGACAAAAAAGTCCTCATTCCGCGTCCTGAGGCGGGTTGTTTTATGGCGGATATGATTACACCTGAGGATCTTCGCAAATTCAAAAGCGAACACCCGGGCGTGCCCGTTGTATGTTATGTAAATTCATCAGCTGAGATTAAAGCCGAGTCTGATATTTGCTGCACAAGTGCAAATGCTGTAAAAGTCACAGCCTCTTTGGGTGCAAAAGAAGTTCTTTTTATTCCTGATAAAGGTTTGGGCGGATATGTGAATTCTCAATTGCCTGATGTGAATGTGATTTCTTTCTCAGGTTTTTGTCCGACTCATATGAGAATTATCCCTGATGATATTGATTCTATGCGAAACAAATACCCTGGTGCACCTGTTTTGGTTCATCCTGAGTGCAGAATCGAAGTCATCGAAAAAGCTGATTATGTAGGCTCTACAACAGGTATTATCAATTATGCACAACAAAGCAGTGCCAAACAGTTCATCATCGTGACAGAAGTCGGCGTTGTGGACAGACTCAATCGTGATTACCCTGATAAAGAATTTATTTTGATCTCAGATAAGGCAGTTTGCCAAAATATGAAATGGAATACCCTTGAGGATATTCTCATTTCGCTTGAAAAAGATATGTATGAAGTAGAGCTTGATTCGGATCTTTCTAAAAGAGCTTTATTGTCTATTCAAAAAATGTTGGATGTTAAGTAGTCTCGAACTTGAAATCTTCGACCCAAACTTTGAATCCGCCATCAAGTTCCATAACATGGTAGTCATTTTGTGCCAAAAATAATGCAGCCGAGGCTCCAAGGTGGCATTGTTGATTGTAGCAATAGACTACATATATTTCGTTTTTAGAGAGCTTTGTCAAATTGGCTTCGATTTCATATTTGGGCATCGAAATCGCACCAGGTATGTGTGATTCGTCAAAATCATCTTTGTATCTGACATCAAGTACCTTGACTTTATCATCTTTCATCATTGCCTTAAGCTCAACAGGGCCCAGCGTGAAGGCGAGTTTTTGGGCAAAAAAGTTTTCTGCCATCTTTGTATTATGTCTTATTTCATTGATGTAATCGCTCATTTTATTTCTCCTTTTTTAGGATATATGAGCATTATCAAATGAAGTTGGGCTTTTTTCATTCCCTTTGGGTGGAGTTTTTGTGCTAAAAAATAATTTCCATTCGGCAGTTTTTGCAATCGAAATTAAGTTTGTATCTGCGGCCTTTTTCATCTATAAGAAAAAGCCTCTCAGGTGTTACATCATTTTTTCTGCACATATTAAGCCCGTATAAAATACAATGTTTTGTTGTCATAACTTTTTTTTCTAAAGCCGAAATTCCGCTCTCTAAAGCCATTTGTGTTGTTTGGGCATGGTGGCGTTTGTAGAAATCACATGCTTTTTGGTTCAAAATATTTGCCCTGAAATCGAGATTTTGGTAGATATAATCATGGTCTGTTTTTTGAATTTGCACCTCTTGTGTTTTGTAGGTATCAAGGCGTTTTTGCTCAAGGTCAAAAAGCAGGTTGCGTCTTATTTCATTGAGTTTTGAAACAGGCATAAAAGGCGTTGAATCAAGATTTATGCAGACGTTTTTTATATCAAAAATACCGTCTTGTGATTTTGATAGTTGGGATTGGATGTTTGAGAGCATTTTTTCTTCATTCTGTGCAAGTTCAAATGTGTTTTCGATTTTTTGAGAAGATTTGAGCCCTGTTTCATCTTCGATTTCGAAGTGGATGAAGTTTTTTTCTGTTGTGATAGATATTTTGGCTTCTATTTTTCTTTTGGAGGATGAGGATTTTAATTTTTTCTCAAATTCAAAATCCAGATTGCGATATATGACAGTGCCTTTTTTTAGACCTTTTATGTTTTGGGGGTAGATTTTTTTACCGTCAACTTGGTTGATATTGGACCCTTTTAGCTCATTATTATCAAAAAAACAAATTCCGTCTGATTGACTCAAGGATCCATTATCAAGGGTGAAATAATTTTTGCTCACAAAATCTACCATGCCGATTTTTTCGCCGATGGCTTTTTGTGTGTCGAAAGAAAAAATGCCTTTGTTTCGTCCTTTCAAAAAATATTCGCTAAAGCCTCTGTTGAAAGTTTTTTCAGGATTTGGCTCAAAATCGGGGGTTATGCTCCCCAAAGAAGCTTTTTGGTCTTGTGATATTATCTCATCGAGTTTTTGTCTGTAGTATGAGATGATGTTTTTGATGTAGTTTTCATCTTTTAGTCGTCCTTCGATTTTAAATGATGTGACACCTGCATCAATCAGGTCTTGTAGTCGGTTTGATGCATTGAAATCTTTTAGGCTAAGAAGGTATTTGTCTTTGGCAATAAAATTGCCTTTGTTATCAACAAGGCTGTATTTTTTGCGGCAAGGCTGGGCACATTCGCCTTTGTTGGCACTTCTTTTACCGATGGCATAGCTTAAGTAGCACTGGCCGCTATATGATACGCAAAGTGCCCCGTGGATGAATGTTTCTATTTCAATTGAGGTATTATCTGAGATGTTTTTGATTTCATCAAGGGATAATTCTCTTGCCAAAATCACCCTTGAAAAGCCTGCTTTTTCAAGAAATTGAACTTTTTCCAAAGAGTCATTATGGCATTGTGTACTTGCAAAAATTTCAATGGGCGGAAGCTCACACTCTAATAGCCCCATATCTTGTATTATGATTGCATCGGCCTTGATTTCGTAAAGTTTGTGGATGAGCTCAACTGCTTGTTTGAGCTCTTCATCTGTCAAAATTGTATTAATAGTCACATAGACTTTGGCGTTAAACTTGTGCGCGTAGTCTATGACTTCTTTTATGTCTTCGATGGGGTTTTTGGCATTGGCTCTTGCACCAAAGGCGTTAGCTCCTATATAGACAGCATCTGCGCCATAGTTGATGGCCAAAATAGCAGACGATTTGTCTTTGGCCGGGGCAAGAAGTTCGATTTTTTTTGCGTTTGTCATTATTACCTGATTGTCTTTAGAAAATATCAATTATCTAAAATTATACCTCAATGATATAATCTTTTTATGAAAAATATCAGTTTTATAATATCGGTTTTGGCTTTATGCGTTTTGATGTTCTTTATTGAGTCTTCCAACCTTGATTGGGCTCAATCAAATGAGGTCAAGTCTGCTGCTTTTTCGCAAAAAAATATTCACAAAATTAAATGCAACAAACCTTCTCCAAAGCCTTATATTGCACCAAATGAACCTAATGTGCCTTATTTTTCTGACGGGGTGGTGAGTCTTTATGTTACTAATCCTGTATTGTTTTTGGATGCCAAAGAAAATCTCAGAACAGCAATCGCCAAAAACCTTGTTCAAGAAATTAACAATGCCAAACATACAATCGACTTTGCCGTGTATGGGGTGGAAGGCCAGCCAAGTGTAATCCAATCACTTATTGCCGCCCAAAACAGATGTGTGAGAGTAAGATGGGTTACGGATATGGATGCCAAAGGGTCTAATATATATGCCGATACCCAAAAAACAATACAGTTTTTAAAAGAGTGCATGTGTGATTCAAATATTTTGTCCACGCAAAAAAATGCTCTTATGCACAATAAATTTTTTATTATAGACGGTGAGACTCTTATTACGGGTTCTGCAAATGTTTCCAATACTGATCTTAGCGGGTTTAACTCAAATGTTTATCTCAAAATTAAATCACCCGAAATATGCGATATTTATCAAAAAGAGTTTGATCAGATGTATCAAGGACTATTTCATAATGTCAAAAATCAAATTGATGATAAGACCAATATCAAACTCAAAAATGGTAATATTGTATCGGTTTATTTTTCGCCAAAAGATAAAACCATCTCAAACGCGATTGTGCCTTTAATTGACGGGGCTCAAAAATATGTTTATATGCCGGTGTTTTTTCTGACGGATAAAAATACCGCCCAGGCTTTAATCAGAGCACAAAAAAGAGGCGTTGATGTAAGAGTTATTTTAGATGCCACAGCCGCAGCGAATGGATACAGTGTTCATAAGGATTTAAGAGCACAGGGCGTAAAAGTCAAAGTCGAAAATTGGGCGGGAAAAATGCACCAAAAATCGCTCATAATTGATGATGAAACCGTTGTTATCGGTTCTATGAATTTTAGCAAAAGCGGCGAAAATAAAAATGACGAAAACTGTGTTGTCATAACCAATGCGCCTGAATTGGCGCAAAAATCCAGAGACTATTTTTTGATGCTATACGGCTCTATTCCCAACAAATGGCTTACTCAAAATCCCAAAGCCGAATCAACTGATTCAATAGGGTCATGCTCTGATGGTGTGGATAATGACTTTGACGGTAAAATTGATGCTCAAGACTCAGGGTGTTTTACGTTTTATTCAAACAAACCCCGCGAAAAAAAGAAAATTTATCGCTAAATTAGGCGTTTTTTCTGTATTTGAACCACATTACCATATCAGCTGATACTAAAAGGCAATTAAGCGCATACAGCCAAATTACCGCATCAGGGTTGTATAGTATTTTGTGCATCATACCGCACAGGTAGCCGATGATGACAAGTGATAAAAATATAATACTTTTGCCTTTAACATTTTTTGTTTTGTATGTTTTGATAACTGCAAAAGGCCAGCTTGCCCCAAAACATATCAGCATCAAAACCTCAAAAATACTTAAGTGGTGCATATTTTCCCCATTTCTTATCTAAAATTTCAGATGTCTTATTGCCGCCCAAACAGCTATTACAATAGATATCAGATTCATGATATTGCTAATATAATATATTGTAAATAGCATTAAAGCACTCGGCAAACCAAGGTCTACCCCTGCGATGAAAAGTGAAATAGGGTTGTAGACAAGGCTTATAAGTGTTATTGCTGTTACTATTGCGATGAATCTTTTTCTATTTTGGAAGCCTGAGTTTTTGGTTATGGTTTTTGATATTCCAAAACCCACCAAATAAGCGCATCCCCAGCTTATGAACATTCCGAATTTTTTGACAAAGTTGAACAAAAATCCAAGAACGATACCTGCCAAAAGAGCCTGAAAAATTGTATGAAAAAGGCTCAATAAAGATTCTTTTGTTTTATCAGATTTTGTTTCCGCGTTACAATCAGGGCAAATATAGCCTATGGCAGCGGGTCTTACACATTTGGTGCAGATAGGTTTCCCGCAAGAAGAACAACTCAGGCGGGTGGGCGTATTTTTGTGAATGTAGCAGTATTTTTCTTTGCTCATACTAAAGTTATACTATAAAACTAGTCGGTTGTTAAAGATTTTTCCGTTGAAATATTGTAAATTACCCTTAAGGAAGTGACAAATAAGGGGTTTTTTAAATGGATAATAATCTTCTCTCGGGTAATTTTTCAAATATTGAAGCAAAAATTGAAATCGCGAGGGATTTGATTCGAGAGCAAAATTTCGTACAGGCGAGGAAGTTTCTATCGGAACTTGTGAAACTTTCATCAAAAAATCCCGAAATAAACTACCTTTTGGGCCAATTGTACGAAATTGATGCAGATTACAAAAATGCAGCCAAGTGTTATGCAAATTTGCTTGCGTATGATCTTTCTTATGAGCTTAAAACAAGGCTTTCGCAGTGTTTTTTGGATGCAGAAGAGTATGATTTGGCGTATGATCTTTTCCGTGATCTTTATGACAATAACACTCAAGATGTAAGCATAATCGAGCAATTTGCGCATACGGCAAGGATTATGGGCAAGCCTGGTGAGGCTGTTGCCGCGTATAATAAAATACTTAAACTTGATAAAAACAACATCATTGCGCTTACGCAGTTGGCCGAAATTTACTACGATGCGCAGGATAAAATGAATCACTATCTTGTTAAAGCCAAGTTGAATTATATTCAAAATATGTTTTCAAGCTCGGTTGATTGTTTCAAAAAAGCTTTAAATTACTCAAGAGAAGATGATGAAATAGTAAGTATTTTGATGAATTTGGCAAAGGTTTTGGCTGAGTCCGAAAAATACGAAGAAGCTATTGATCAATATTTGTTTGTGCTCAATCTTGATCCTCGAAATGAAATTGCCCAAACACAAGTCGAGTTTTTGCATGATAAGCTTGCCGAAAAAGACTACGAGGAGCCAACTTCCACCACTTGGTTTGAAAAACTTTTTATTTATTTGAATATCATCTAAAAAGCGTCCATCAATGGTACGATGTGTGCATTTCAGACTTTGAGAATGTGGTAATTGTAGTATAATTTCTTTATGAAAAGAATTTTTGTGCAGTTTGTTTTTAAGATTATTGAAATTGAGAAGCAATTTCTCAAATGGTATTATGATTTTCGCTACGGCAAATATTTAAACACCAAGAGCGTTTCTTCTCATACGCATATTACTGCAAATGAGACGCTTCATCTTGATGCGCAAGAAAAACTTGCCGCAAAACAAACAGTGGAGCAGGCAAAAAGTATTTTCAAAGAAAACCTCAAAGACCCGAGTAAGATTTTTGATTATATAAAAGAGCACAAAACACCTGTTTATCTTGTCCCAAAAGCAAATAAGGCACTTTGGTTTGTCGGGGAAGAAGAGGGGTTTATTACTCCCAAAAAAGGGATTTCGGCTTTATTTTTGTGCCTTTTGATTAATGTTTTTTCAAAAGAAAAAATACCTTTTACGTTTAAAACTCCTGCTATGTTTGTTGTCAGGACATATGAACTCAGTGCGTATTTTTTGGCGTATCAGCTTTATCATTGGATGGCTTACTCTCGAAATTTGTCAGGATATGACCCGAAAACTGTTAAAAATTTCAAAAATATTTTCAATCTCGAAAACGATGCCCTTGCGCGCAGAAGGCTTTCTATTGAAGAAATTTTGTCTTTAAGAGAAGCTATTGCGCGTGATATTGAGGCAATAGATATGGTTAAGCAGCTTGCTCTTGAGATTTCGGGGCAGAAAAAAGCTTCTGACAAATTGAAAGAACAAGGCGATATATCAATCTAAAATTGACAAAAAGCCAATTTATACAAAATTGAGCTTTTGGGCAATTTTAGCTACGAAGTGTGAATATTAGTCTGGCATTGGCGAAATGGCAGACTAATATGAAACCGGACATCACGCTTTGACAAAAAGCCAATTTATACAAAATTGAGCTTTTGGGCAATTTTAGTTGCCAATTTATACAGCGGCTCTTTTTTGGAAATAATCGGCCACTTCTTTTGTATAATCAGAAACCTCAATGCCTTCTTTTGTGAGCTTTTCGAGTAAAAGTTCGTAATACTTGGCGATAGCGTAATCGAGTCCTTTTTTGAGTTCAGGTGTGATTTTGGTTCTGAATTCTTCTTCTCTTGTTACGGGTTCTATTTTGTCTGCAAGAAATACTATTTTTTCAAGCAAACTCATATTTTTTCGCCCTATTGTATGGAACCTGATGGCATTTAGTATGTCTTCATCTTCAATTTTGAACCTTGTTTTGGCTATATAAGCCCCCAGTGGGCCGTGTAGGGTTCTTGGCGATTTCATTTCATGATCAAAGACATCTACATGGTATTTTTTTACCATTTCGATGATTTTTTCTTTGCTGAGATATTTGACACAATCGTGCAAAATCCCTGCTATACGCGCTTTTGTGTCATCTGTCTCGTATTCTTGTGCAAGTCTGGCCCCAAACTCCG
The DNA here is from genome assembly GCA_028694275.1 of Candidatus Gastranaerophilales bacterium. Lineage (GTDB taxonomy): Bacteria > Cyanobacteriota > Vampirovibrionia > Gastranaerophilales > CAJFVJ01 > JAEWLZ01. The sequence continues at coordinate 3,866 of JAQUTS010000016.1, read as the reverse complement.
CGACAGCAACAGAATGTTCGATGTGGCTTTGGAATTCTGTTTCAAGAATGTTGATGATTTCATCAAAAGTATAAGTTTGATAAAGGTTTTTGGCTTTGATATAGTCAATGACTTTTGGGTGGGTCAAAGGAGTGAGCTCAGAATTTTTTCTAATGGAAGCGCGTAATTCTGATGATGAAATATCCAAGAATGGCACCTTTGCCATAATGCATGTCATGCCCTCAATGTTTAGATTGAGCAAAATCTGCATCACATTGTAGTCATGTTGTCTTTGCACGATTACAAAATCGACTTCTTTTGTAAAATCCTCAAAACGATGCCAGCTTCGAAGTCCCATAAGAGCGTCTGTACCAAGGACAAAACTGATTTTTTCTGTTATTCCGTATTGTTCTTTTATTGCTTTTACTGTGTCAAAAGAGTATGATGTGCCGCCTCTTGAGAGTTCGATGTCGCTGATTTCTATTTTTGGGTTGTCAAAAGTCAACCGCAGCATCTCAATGCGATCATAAGCGGATGCTATGTCTTCGTTGTTTTTATGAGGGGGGATGTTGTTTGGGATGATTATAATTTTGTCATAATCAAACTCTTCTAATATCCCTTCTATCACTTTGATATGGGCATTATGGACAGGGTTAAAAGTCCCTGAATAAATACAAATTTTCATTTTTATACTCTGTTTAAAAAACTATCCTCTACGACATCAAGTATATCAACAACAAACATTTTGTAGAGTGTTCTTGATATGTCGCCGTTTATTATTATATCAGCATTTGCTTTTGTCGGCCTGATGTTGCGTTTTGATTTGTCCATAATATCGTTATACATTTGTGCCGCAGAATCTTTGATTCCTCTTTGTTCTGCGCGTTTGAACCATCTTTCTTTTTGGATTTGTTCATCAACTTCTACAAAAACCTTGAAATCGAATGCGTTTTTAACTTTGTCCGTAAGCGTAAAAAGGCCTTCTGAAACGATTATTTTGCCGGGTTTTGCAGGTATGCAGTTGTCATATCTTTTGGCGGTGCCTGACATGTCATATTTGGGCAGGCAAACAGGTTGTGATTTTTTTAGCTGTTCAATATGTTTGCACAAAAGATCCAATTCCAGTGCATCGGGTGAATCAAGGTCGTATGTTTTGACAAAATTATCAAAACCGCCTGCGGCAATGACTTCTTTTGAGCGATCGTAGTAGTAATCATCAGTGTTTATACGGGTGATGATATTATCAAGCTGGTATTTGGTTTGAAATTTTTCGATGCATTCTATCATATCAAAGGCTATTGTGGATTTGCCTGATGCTGAGTCGCCTGCAATACCAAAGCTGATAGGTCTTGTTGCAAAACCTGCCAGAAAATACGCCATTTTTTCGACTAAACCATCCTTAATATAAAGAAAAACAGGGGTTTCCTGTTTTTCATAATTTTCAAATATTGAATATAATTTTTCGAGAACAAAACCAAATCTTGCTTCATCAGAACTTTGAATATGTTCTATAGGAAGGTTTTGCGATATAAGAAGATTTTGCGCTTGGGCTATCAATTATTTTTACCAATCCAAAACTTAACTAATAATTTAAAATCGGTCAATAAAAAAAGTTGCTTTTTTTCTTTTATATCATGCAATGTTTGTTAATACAAGAATACTTGTCAAAAACATTAATATTTTTTGGTGAACAATCCCAAAACGTCTTTTGATTATTGGCTTAACTTCGTGTATAGCGTCATGTTCTGAGGTATAAAAATTCGCAATTTGATCAAGTCTCAAAAGATAAAACGCAGGCAAAAGGTTTATGTTCACATTGTAGAAATTAATTGATGCAAAACGATTTTTTATAGAAATAATGAAATCCAAAAACAGATTATCAAAACTTTTCACATTTTTAAAATTGAAAATGAGTTTATCACACCCTTTTTTTGAAGCTTGGGTGATGTTTTTTTGACAACGATCTATAGACTTTGCGGAGATTTCTTCCTCAAAATCAATAAAAACGTCGTTTTTATTAATGTTAACGCCCATTTTCCATATCCCTTAGAATTTGACTGTAATATTATCTTTTTTATCCCTTTTTACACTCTTATTTTATGGGATTTTGAGCTTCAAGTAAACAAGAAAAAGTAGTGTTTTCATCGTACTTTAGTTGTGATTTCATAAAAAAAACCCGATCCTTTGGATCGGGCTATGGTTGTTGTTTGCACCCCTGATATATATATGTAAGATAGTTTGTATTTTAAATATCTGTCTTAAACTGTACTTGATTACTGTAGCAAGCTTATAGCCAATGAACCTGATTGGTTTGCTTGTTTCAATAATGTAGTAGCTGTTTGTTGTAATATTTGTTGTTTTGTCAGATTCGCTGTTTCTGCGGCAATGTCTGTGTCTTTGATTACAGAGTTGGATGCTGCCAGATTTTCTTTTCTGATATCTGTTCTTGAAACGCTTGCTGTCAAACGGTTGATTGTTGCACCGTATTCAGATCTTTTTTCTGAAATCGTATTCAGTGCTGAATCAAGAGTATCAAGAGCAGTTCTTGCATCAGTTGCTGTTGAAATAGTAGAATCTGATACCGCTGTACCTGTTGTTACACCCAAAGCAGTTGTTGAAACACCTTGGAATGCGCTTGAAATATCGATACGGCTTTGAGCTGTACTGTCTGTACCGATTTGGATTTCGACTGTTCCCATTGATCCGTTAAGCAAGAACAAATCAGAGAATCTTGAACTTTGAGCGACTCTGTCGATTTCTTCCATACGATCCATAAACTCCGCATTGATTGCTGCACGTTCTGATGAAGAGTAAACCCCGTTGGCGGATTGAACTGCCAAGTCTCTCATACGTTGTAAGTTATCAGAAATTACTGCCAAATCAGATTCTGCTGTTTGAAGCATATTGATTGCTGTTTGAGAGTTACTTTTTGCAACATCAGATGCGCTGATTGCTGAGTTTAATTTTGTTGAAAGTGATAGGCCGGCAGCATCATCTCCTGCTGAGTTGATTCTGACACCTGTTGATAAGTTTCTCATGCTTTTTGATAAAGCATTTGTTGTGTTGAAAAGGTTGCGCTGAACAGTGAGTGCACTTAAATTTGTGTTTACTACAATAGCCATAATAAAAATCTCCTACTTTTTTAACTTGTACTTCCGTGTTAAAAGGTAGTTTATTGAGTTTTCGGTGAGGGGCAATAACAACTGAGGGTAAAGGAAACCAAAAAATCCTATCACCTGTGTTAACAATATGTCACATACATTTGACTTGTATTTGTTTAAATTTGACTGTTAACTAAAAACTTAATTCAATAATCTAACCACACATTTATATTAACTGCATGCAAGCTTTTTGAATATTCCAAAAAAGTACGAATTTTTTACAACCCTGGTTGTGAATTTTGATGACGAATGTGAATTTTGGCAAAAAAAGAGGTAAGTTATTATAACTTACCTCTTTTAAATATCTAAAAAATTTAGATTAATTGTCAGCGTGACCTGCTGTACCCAAAACGTCAACCATTTTGTGTTTAACAAGTTCTTTAACAGCAGTTCTGCCAGGTCCAAGATATTCTCTTGGGTCGAATTTAGATGGTTCTTCAGCGAAGAATTCTCTAATTGTAGAAGTCAAAGCAAGTCTCAAATCTGTATCGATGTTGATTTTTGCTACGCCGTTTTTAGCTGCAAAAGATAGCATTGATTCTGGAACGCCTTGCGCGTTTGGAAGAGCTCCGCCGTATTTGTTGCATTTTGCAACAAGGTCTTGTGGAACTGATGATGCACCGTGAAGAACGATTGGGAAATCGTATCCTACAGCAGCATTTACAGCTTTTTTGATTTCAGCAAGTCTGTCAAAATCAAGTCTTGCTTCACCAGCAAATTTGTAAG
>JAQUTS010000153.1 GCA_028694275.1 Candidatus Gastranaerophilales bacterium | reverse complement strand
AAATGAGCAATTTTAAAGAGATTACAGCAAATGAAATAGATGAAAATATGTTTAAACTAATAGGTTCAGATTGGATGCTTGTAACCGCTGAGAAAGAAGGTAAAGTTAATACAATGACAGCTTCATGGGGCGGCTTTGGCGTTATGTGGGGCAAGAATGTTTCCTACATTGTTATAAGACCTCAAAGATTCACAAAAGAATTTATCGATTCAAATGACAGTTTTACGCTTTCATTTTTTGATGAAAAATGCAGAAAAGAGCTTGCCTACCTTGGATCTGTTTCAGGTAGAGATGAAGATAAAATCACAAAATCAGGACTAAAAGTTACAGAAATAGAAGGGCTTCCAGCTTTTAAAGATGCAAATCTTGTAATCGCATGCAAAAAACTTTTCGCACAAGAGTTTACACAAGACTCATTCATAGACAAAGAAGCTCTTGAAAAATGGTACCCTAACAATGATTTACACACGCTCTACATTTCTGAAATAACAAACGTGTGGAAAAAATAACTTTTAAACAGTTTCAACAAGCTTTTTGAAGCTGTTCAAGTCTGCTAAAGTATCAATTCCGATTGAGTCATACTCAACAACAGATACTTTTATTTTCATGCCGTAGTAGAGCGCTCTTAGTTGCTCTAGGCTCTCAGCTTGTTCGACTTTTGGCTGAGTTAGCTCTGACATTTTTGCTAAAGACTCTTTTCTATAAGCATAAATTCCAATATGTTTATAAAAATCAGCTATTTCAAAATTTCTTTCGTAAGGTATTTTTGAACGTGAAAAATACATTGCATACCCGTCATTATTAAAAACGCATTTAACCATGTTTGGGTCGTCAAGATCATCATCTCCAGAAGCTTTTGAAACAAGAGTTGCAATGTCAGCGTTTGAGTCATTTTTCAAAATATTTATAACTTCTTCAACACAATCAGGGTTAATCATAGGTTCATCCCCTTGAAGATTAACGATAATATCAATCTCAGGATGCCTGTCTGCTACTTCTTTTATTCTGTCTGAACCTGAAGAATGATTTTCTGCTGTCATCTCAACATCTGCGCCAAAAGCTTTTGCAGTGTTAAAAATTTCTTCGTTATCAGTTGCAATAATAACCATATCAGCAGATTTTACCTGTTTTGCTCTTTCCCAAACCCACTGTATAATAGGCTTTTCACAAACTTTTATAAGCGGTTTACCGTTTAATCTTTTTGAGTTGTATCTTGCAGGAATGATTATTGCTGTTTTATACATTTTTAAACCCTCTAAGCTCTTTAAATCTTTTCTACCACAATCGAAATCCATTCTTTTTTGTGATTGATTTCAATTATTTTTAAACTGTTTTTCTCAATAGCCTCTAATACGCAAGGCTCTTTTCCGTTTAATATACCACTTAAAACAACTTTTGCACCGATTTTCATAATTCTTTTCAAATCCGGCATAATTTCAGCCAAAACATTGTGCAAAATATTAGCCAAAACAAAGTCATACTCTTCTTTTATAGAATCAATTGTTGCTGTTTCAAAATGGATTTCATCAGCTACCTTATTAAGTTCAGCATTTTCAATTGCAGTTAGAACGGCTGTTTCATCATTATCTATTGCAACTGCTTCTTTTGCGCCAAGCTTTATCGCGCATATTGCCAAAATCCCTGACCCCGTACCGATATCAGCTATTTTTGCATTCTGAGGCATATATTTTTCAATCGCGTCAACACAAAGTTGGGTGGTAGCGTGAGTCCCTGTACCAAAAGCATTCCCGGGATCTAGATTTATAACAATCTCATCTTTTGAAGGCTGATATTCTTCCCACGTAGGGCAAATGACAATTCTATCCGATATTTTAGAAGGTTTCCAATTTTCTTTCCACTTCTTGGACCAATCGACGATTTCTTGTTTTTTCACGCTCACTTCAAAAGACCCTATTTCTTCTTCAAAAATATCTAAATCAATAAGCTCTTTTCTTTTTTGTGCAAAGAAGTTTTTAATCTCTTCCTCATTAACGCTTTCAGCTACAATGTAGGCCTTTATAACGTCGGATGATTTTACAAGTTCAAGTTCTTTGTATTCTTCTTCAGCAGTAACAATACCTTCACACTCGAAGTTTGAATTGATTATTTCACAAATGATATCAGTACATATAGGATTTACTTTTATTGCCAGCTCAAAATAATTCTTGTCCATTACAGCGCAAAAGCACCCATTTTTCTGAATTTAGCACATCTGTCATCTCGAAGAGCTTGAGCGTCCATATTTTTCATATTATAAATAGATTTTAAAATCGCTTCTTTTAGATTGTTCGACATAAGCTCATGGTCATAATGCGCGCCACCCAACGGCTCTTTAACAATCTCATCTACAATACCAAACTTAAGTAAGTCTTCGCCTGTAATTTTTAAAGCATCAGCAGCAGTAGAAGCCTCAGCAGCGTCTCTCCAAAGGATAGAAGCGCAGCCTTCAGGTGAAATTACAGTGTAATATGCATATTCAAGGATTAAAACTTTGTTTGCTACAGCTAAACCTAAAGCACCACCCGAGCAGCCTTCGCCAGTAATAACAGCTACAACAGGAACATTAAGTTTTGCCATTTCTCTTAGGTTTTCGGCAATTGCAGTTCCTTGGCCTGTTTCTTCAGCTTTTATACCGGGATAAGCCCCTGGAGTATCAATCAAAGTAACAATCGGAAGCCCGAATTTACTTGCATGGTTAAAAAGCCTTAAAGCCTTTTTGTAACCTTGCGGTTGAGGCATACCAAAGTTATATTCTAAATTTTCTTTTGTAGTTTTACCTTTTTGAGTACCTATAAGCATTACAGGAGTGTCATCAATTTTGCAAACACCGCCAACAATTGCTCTGTCATCGGTTCCCGCTCTATCACCATGGAATTCAACAAAATCTGTTGTCATCAAATTTACATAATCTGTAAAGTTAGGACGGTTTGAATGTCTTGCTATAAGTATCTTTTGAGACGGCTTAAGATTTAAATAAAGTTCTTTTCTGTATTCTACCGCCTGGTTTTCAAAATTTTGAATTTCTTTTGTCATATCAATCCCCGATGTTTCACTTACCTTTTTAAGCTCCTCGATCTTCGATTGTATATCATATATTGGTTTTTCAAAGTCTAAAATCGTCATATTTATTAGCTCCTATTTAGCATGAAGCTTTATCAGCTTCGCTAAAGTGTCTTTCAATTCTCTTCTTTTTGAAATCATGTCGATTTGACCAAATTTCAACAAGTATTCTGCCGTTTGGAAATCAGCAGGAAGTTTTTGTCTTATGGTTTGCTCAATAACTCTTCTGCCTGCAAAACCAATACGTGCGCCTTGCTCTGCGATGATAATATCACCTATTGTCGCAAAACTTGCAGTAACGCCGCCAAATGTAGGTTCTGTAAGAACAGTAATATACAAAAGCCCTGCTTCATTAAGTTGAGCAACCGCACAGCTTGTTTTAGCCATTTGCATAAGGCTTAGAGCGCTTTCTTGCATTCTAGCTCCGCCTGAAGCAGTAACAGCTATCATAGGAATTTTTCTTTTTAAGGCTTCTTCCATCGCAAGAGTAACTTTTTCTCCTACAACACTTCCCATTGAGCCGCCCATATATTCAAAATCCATTACCGCAACAGATACTTTTTCGCCGTTTATTTCACCAACGCCACAAATAACTGCTTCATCAAGATTTGTTTTTTGTTTTGCCTTTTTTTGTCTTTCTTTATAAGGCTCTGTATCAACAAAATCAAGGGGGTCAGCGGGTTTTACATTTGAGAAAAGTTCTTCAAAAGTACCTTCGTCAAAAAGCTGCCCGATTCTTGTTCTTGCATTTATTCTAAAATGGTAAGAACACTCAGGGCACACCATCATATTTGCTTCTATATCTTTTCTCAATAGTTGGGCTCCGCAGTTATAACATTTTGTCCACAAGTGCCCGATACTATCGTCTATTTGGATATCAGCATCTCGCCTTGCGATTTGC
>JAQUTS010000152.1 GCA_028694275.1 Candidatus Gastranaerophilales bacterium | reverse complement strand
TGAGTTCTGCCGGTGGTCAGAACTGTCGATTCATAGGGGCTTTTATTATGCCAAAATTTCAGATCTCGTTTTGATGGAAGTCATTATGTGAGTTCTGCCTGTTGTCAGAACTGTCGATTCATAGGGGCTATCAGGCAGCTATTTATGTCATGCTGAACTTGTTTCAGCATCTTGCCAAAAGGTTATATAGTTTAGGTTTTAAAAACTAAGATCCTGAAATAAATTCTAGATGACGCTAACGCGCTGTTAAAAATATTTCATGCTAAAATTTTCTTATGAGCGGCAAATTTTCGACAAAATCAAATAATCTTGAACGAACTGATGCAATAGCAAAAGCTATCGCAGATAGTCTTGAAGTCGGTACATTGCTTTGTATGTACGGCGATATCGGTGCGGGCAAAACAACCATTACCAAATCAATCGGCAAGTACCTTGAAATCAAAGAAAAAATCACAAGCCCGAGCTTTGTAATTTTGAATGAATATCATTCAGGCAAATTTGATCTTTATCATTTTGACTTATATAGGCTCGAAGAAGAAGGCGTTTCAACTATTATTGATGAGTTGAGAGAATATTCACAAGACCCCAAAGCCCTTACTATAGTTGAATGGGCACAGTTTGACCAAAATGAGCTTTTGGGTGATAGATTATCTCTTCAGATCAAATATTTTGATGATGAAACTCGTGAATTTTGCTTTGAAGCATTCGGAACAGAAAATACAGAGCTTCTTAATAGGATTGAAAAGGCATTGCAATGAATATTTTGACGATAGATACAACTTTGAATAAACTTTATTTGACTTTGGGGTCGGATGATTTTTTTGATTCAAAAACAATCGAAAGTGATGAGCAAAAATACCACTCAGCTTATATCGCATCGGCCATTGTCGAGCTTTTGAAAAAACATAAAATTATGACACAAAACATAGATGCCATAGCCGTAAATATAGGTCCCGGAAGTTTTACAGGCATTAGAGTCGGTATGACAATGGCAAGAGTTATCGCGCAAGCTCACAATATTAAGACCATCGGGGTTTGTTCGTTGGAAGTTTTATCAAAATTGAACAAATCTGATAAAGACACTCTTGTGTTGATGGATGCACGAAAATCAAAAACATACGCGGCCAAATTTGGCTCAGAAAACACAACTCCTGTTGCTTTGCCTTTGGAGGAAGCCTTGAGTATAGCCCAAAGCGGAAAATATTATATTGTGGCGGATAAGAATATGACTAATTTCTTAGCCCAAAATTCGATCATTGCTCTCAATTATGAGGATGCAGGTGAGAATTTGGGCAAGTGTTTGTTTGATATCGCAAAGGATAAATTATCACAAGATGATGATTTCAACTGGGCAAAACTTAAGCCGCTTTATATTCAGCCCCCACCTATTTCTATGCCAAAAAAATAATCATTGTTTGGCGATGATTACTTTATTTTTGCCTGAGTGCTTTGCTTCATAAAGTGCGTCATCGGCTACTTTTGCAAGGTTTTGGGCTGTTGATATTTCTTTTTTAAGTTCGGAAATACCCGCAGAAATTGTTACTTTTATGTTTTCTCCGCTATAATTGAACGGATAGTTTTCGATTTTTGCTCTGATTCTCTCAATTGGAATGAACGCTTGATTTGATGATGAGTTTGTCAAAACAGCAAGAATTTCTTCCCCGCCGTATCTGAAGGCAAAGTCGGTATTTCTTAAAGAAGCAATTATGATTTGTGAGACCGTTTTTAGGACTTCATCGCCAAATTGGTGCCCGTAGGTGTCGTTCAGTTTTTTGAAGTTATCAATGTCAAACATTGCGACAGAAAGATCAAAACTGTACCTGCGAGAACGGGAGAATTCCCTTTCGATAACTTCTTGGTAATACCTTCTGTTATAAAGGGTTGTTAGCGGGTCTATGACTGTTAGCAATTTCGTTTTTGAATGAAGGTGTTTGATTTGCATAAGAAGTTTGATTTCATTAAGTATGATTTCGAAGGTTTTTTGGTTTTGATAGTTAATTTCTTTGTGCGAGTAAAGGCCTATTGCTCCGATGATTTCAGACTCAAGTTTTATCGGCATAATGAGTTTTGTTTTGTATGGCGGCTGTGTTTGAGCTTCTTTCAGGTTTATGATTTCGTAATTGATGTCATTTGATTCTGTGGTTTCAAAAACCGTATTTGCAAATTCTGACGCCATTTGTTTTAAGGATTTTTCATCCAAGTTTGATAAAAATGTGACTTTTTTGAGTTTTTTGTTATCTGCGCTGTTAAAAAACACAGCAGCCGTATCAAAGTCCAAAATTGACTCCACTATTGTTGAGATTTCTTTGACTAAAGTAGATTCATCGTGGATAAATTCTGATAGGTTACGGAATTCGTTTATTATTGTAGATTCGATCAAAGACTGATCGAGAATTTCATTTATTTTGACGTGGTAGGCATTTTCTGTGAAAGTTACATTTTTGATCGGTGTTTTTTGAGGTTTGTCTTCGACTTTTGATAGAATAAGCTCGATTTCTTTTATCAGTTCTTCAGGTTCGGATTCTTTGTTGAAAAACTTGTCTGCGCCAGCTTTTAGGCCCCAAAATTTGTCTATTTTTCCTTCGAGAATTGTCAGAAGAATAATCGGTATGTGTTTTGTTGCAGGGTCGTTTTTAAGAAGCCTGCAAAGCTGATACCCGTTGATACTTGGCATTACGATGTCTGAGATAATCAGATCAGGCATGTTGTGGTATGCAAGCTCTATGCCTTCTATCGCATTTGGTGCTGTAATGACTTCATAACCTGCTTTTGAAATTATCATTTTTAGGCTAAGAAGCTGCGTTTTGCTATCATCAATCAGTAGAATTTTTTTTGTCATATATGTTTTACTCAATCGTTAATTTGGTATAGAATTAAAGTAGTAGAGCGTCGTTGACACAGAGTATAACTGTCAGAATCTATTATAACATTTAAAATAGACAGTAGCATATACTAAATTGCCTAAATTATACCAGCAAAGAAGGATTGCCGATGCAGTTTTCCGAACAAGAATTTAGTGAAATAGTCCAGGTGTTTGAATCTGAGATTCAGGATAATATTTCGAACATCAATAATCTGTTGCTTATTTTGGAAAAAGACAACAACGATCCTTATGCTGTGCAAGAATTATTTCGAGAAGCCCATAGTATCAAAGGGGCCGCTCGTATGGTCGGGTTTTCTGATATTCAAAATCTGGCACATTCTTTTGAGAATGTAATGACTCTCAAAAAAAATAACGAGATAGAAATCACTCCCACAATAGTCGAAACGCTTTTTAGCGCAATTGATTATATGGAGATTACGATAGGCGAAATTATCAAAACCAAAGGCTTATACAAGCCGGAAGAACTTGATTCGGTTATAGAAAAACTCGAGTCTATCAAATCACTACCAACGCAACCGGAATCCCAGGCGAATGATGTTGAATACATTCAGCTTGAGAAAGAGCTTAGTGTTGAAAAAAAAGATACTGATGATAATATAGATGAGCTTATGAATGGTCTTTTCGGTGATCAGCCCGCGTCAGAGCAGGTGCAGAGTTTGCTTGGCAAGCTGAAAAAAATCAAAAAAACCTCATCTCCTAAACTTCATACAGGGCTTAGAGCTTTGCTTGAAAAAATTCAAAAAGTAAAATACTCACCCGATGAGGATCTTTTAAAAGAGATTCAAAATGCTTATGAAGTAATAAAAAACCTCTCAAAAGGGGAAGAAGTTCCGCAAGAAGAGATTTCTATGCTTGAGAAAAGGCTTTTGATTCTCAATGAAATTGTAGGCATGGCAAAGCCCGATTCTATTGAAGAAATGCTCTCAAATCTTGCAGAGAGTTCTTCTCAAAAGACTCTTAGGGTAGAATCTGCAAAATTGGATAGGCTTATTAAACAAGTCGGGGAATTGATTAGTGTCAAACTCAAAAACCAAGAGCATTTAAAAGAGATAGAGAAAATATCTCAAGTTCTTGAGTCTTTGCAAAAACAATGGGGCAAAAGCAGATATCAGGCCAGCAGAAAAGACAAAAACTACGAAAAAATGTATCGTTCTTTGAATAATGCCTCTGAAGATGCAATGTATACGATTGTAGATATCGTTGAGCA
>JAQUTS010000015.1 GCA_028694275.1 Candidatus Gastranaerophilales bacterium | reverse complement strand
TCAAGAAAATAAGGTCTGCTTTGGAGACAATGACAAGCTTTCAGCCCTTGAGACAAGTGAATTGGGAGCGGATTTATTAATAATTTTATCAGATATTGACGGGCTTTTTGACAAAGACCCTCGCAAATCTGATGATGCAAAGCTGATAAAAGAAGTAGCAGAAATCACACCAACTATTGAGGCTCTTGGTTTTGAAGCTTCCAAAAAAGGTCGAGGCGGCATGAAAACCAAACTCGAAGCCGCAAAAGTGGTTTCTCGCTCAGGCGGGTGCACAATCATCACCAATGGCAAAAAACCCAGCGCCATCGCAAATGTTTTTACAGAAAATTTTATCGGGACGATATTTTTGCCGACAGACTCTCTCTCTGGCAAAAAACGTTGGATAGCCTATGCCACAAACATAACGGGTGCTTTGGTTGTAAATGACGGTGCCAAAAAAGCCCTTACCGAAAAATTCTCAGGCCTTTTACCGGCAGGAATTATCGAAATAAAAAACGATTTCTACAGAAGCGATGTCGTAAGCATTATGGACAAAGATCATAACGAAATCGCAAAAGGCATCGTCAACTATTCAAGCGATGAGTGCAAAAAACTTCTCGGCAAACATTCTGATGATATCGAAAAAATCTTAGGTTACAAAAACTATGACAATATAATCGGCCGAGACAATATTGTTTTACTGTGAGGAAAAAATGAGTTTAGAAAACATTGCAATAAGTGCCAAAAAAGCATCATACACATTAGCTTCTTTGGACGAAAAAACAAAAAATAAAGCTCTTGAAGCTATCGCAAAGGCTCTTGAGGCCAACAAAGAGGTTATTTTTGAAGCTAATCAAAAAGATATTGAACAAGGCCAAAAACTCCTTATTGAGGGCAAAATTTCAGAAGCTATTTTAGGCAGATTAAAGCTTGATGAACCAAAATTACGAGATGTTATCCAAGGGTTTTATGATGTAATCAAACTTCCTGATCCTGTGAATAAATCCCTATCGGAAACAGAATTGGACAAAGGATTGACTCTCAAAAAAATCAGCTGCCCGATCGGGGTAATAGGTGTGATTTTTGAATCACGTCCTGATGTCATTCCACAAATTGTAGCTCTTGCAATTAAATCTGCCAATGCGGTTATCCTAAAAGGCGGATCAGAAGCCCTTCACACAAATGAAGCCTTGATTGATGTAATCAAAACAACGCTTGAATCTCTTGAAACCTTTCCATTGGGAGCTATTAATCTTATCAAAACAAGAGAAGATGTAAAAGAACTGCTTTCTATGGAAAAATATGTCGATTTGATTATCCCAAGAGGCGGCAATGCTTTGGTAAAATTCATAAAAGAAAACACCAAAATTCCTGTCTTGGGACACGCTAATGGCATCTGCCATATTTATATCGAAGAATCAGCAGATTTGAAAATGGCAACCGATATTTGTATTGACGCCAAAACTCAATATCCATCAGCCTGTAATGCGGTGGAAACAATTTTAATAAATAAAGAAGTCAAAGATTCTTTTATAGAAAGTTTGCTTGAATCAATGCAAAATGCCGAAATTACAATCAAAGGGGATGAAAAAATCCAAACCCTCGGAACAAATATTGAACCTGCAACAGAAGATGACTGGAAAACAGAATATTCTGCCAAAATCGTCTCAATAAAAATAGTCAATGACATCATAGAAGCTATTGATCATATCAATGAATATGGCTCAGGGCATACTGATTGCATTATCACAAAAGATAAATTTCAGGCAAAAATATTTATGGATCTGGTTGATTCAGCAGGCGTCTATCATAATGCTTCAACCCGTTTTGCCGATGGATTCAGATACGGCCTTGGAGCAGAAGTCGGCATAAGCACCAACAAAACACACGCCAGAGGGCCTGTTGGGCTTGAGGGTTTGACAATATACAAATATAAAATGTTTGGAAACGGCCAAATTGTTGCTACCTACACTGGTGATAAAGCCAAAAAATTCACCCACAAAAAACTGGTTTAATTATGATTTTAAAAGCTTTTTCTAAATATTTACAAAGCTATAATGAAGACACCCCTTGTGTGATTTTGTTGGTTAGATGGATTAGAAAAATCCTTGATAAAGAACCCACAAATAATATTGAAAGGATAATTCACCATGAAATAAATATTTCAAAAAATAAAATGGGAATGTTTCTTTTAACAGGCAAAGGGAAAAGTGGCCAAACCCTTATTGAATCGTTATATTCTTTTGCTATGAGTTATGAACAACAAAAATTCACCCGCTGGGTTCACAACACAAAAGCAAGTGATTTTGACGAGAAAGAGATGTAGAAAACCTGTAGAATTTTACGAAGAATCATCTGTAGATAACATGTAGAATTTTTATACTTGTTCACAAAGTTGATTTTATTAACAAAGTTTTCTACAATAACTAAACATGCGAAAGGTTTATTAGGGTTGAGTTTGAGATAATTTTCTACAAAAAACACTCTCCCCTACTATAACTAAATACATATATATTATTATTTATAATATAATAACTAAGAGAATAAGTGCATTTAGGACTGGGGGAAGAATGAAGTTTAATATAGAAAAAAATGACTTGATGCAAGGATTAAGAATGGTTGAAAAAATAACCGTTCAAAGAGGAATTCAACCTGTTCTTGCAAATATTTTGATAGAAGCTGTTGATGGAAGAACTTTGAAATTTACATCAACAGATCTTGATATTTTGATAGAAGGTCATATAAAAGCAAACATTCAACAAGAGGGCAGTATAACACTTCCTGCAAAGAAACTTCTTGAGATTGTATCCAAGCTCCCCGATAAGACAATAAGTTTTGTTCTCGGTGATAACAACATCGTTGAGATAACTTGCGGAAATTCAAAATTTGATGTTGTCGGAATTGATGCGGCAGAATTTCCTACAGTTTTGGATGAAGAATTATTAAATTCTCCCGATAAAATTGATGTAGAAATCAAACCGTTTTTAAAAGCTGTAAAACAGACCGTTTTTGCTACAGCATCAAACGAATCAAATAATATTTTATCAGGTGTTTATTGCAAAATTATTAATGGTGAGCTTGAAATGGCTGCAACGGATGGCAACAGACTATCAAGAGTAATTGAAAAAATAACAACTTCAGAAGATAAAGATGTTTCTGTTGTTATTCCGTCAAAAACTCTTAATGAGCTTGTAAGATTGATTTCTGACAGTGAAGATAAGAAGTTTTATGTTGTTGTCAAAAAAGGGCAGATTTTATTCCAGCTTGATGATAGGGTTCTTTTATCAAGACTTTTGGAAGGACAATATCCAAAATACCAACTACTTATCCCTGAAAAAGGTGATAAGCATGCAATTGTTGATAGAGAAGAATTAATTTCTGCTATAGACAGAGCTTCAACAATGGTTAATGAGCGTACAAGTATTGTCAAATTTACTTTTTCTGATAACAAACTTCTTTTAAAAGCTGATACATCTGATGTTGGTTCATCTATGGATTTAGTCGAAATTGAATATAAAGAAGAAGAATTGATAATAGCTTTTAATTACAAATATGTACTTGAGGCATTGAAAATAATGGATTCTGAAAAAGTACGAGTTGATCTTAGCAGTGCTTTATCGGCTACATTATTTAAACCGGTAAATGAAGAAAACTACATTTGCCTTGTAATGCCTGTTCAAGTCAGATAAGAAAGATATGTTTTTAAAAAAACTTGAGTTGAATAATTTTCGTAATTACAAAAATCTTTCAATAGATTTTGAAAAACGAAAAACGCTTTTTGTCGGAAAAAACGCACATGGAAAAACGAATATTTTAGAAGCGATTAATTATTTGTCTATTCTTAAATCAAATCGTATTCAAAAAGATTCAGAACTTGTTAACTGGGAAAGCGATTTTTGCCGTATTCAAGGTGAAGTTCTTAAAAATGATCTTGATATTGAGCTTGATGTTTTGATAAATCCACCGTCGAAAAAAATCATCAAACTAAATCAAATCAAAAAAACAAAGTCCGCGGATTTTTTAGGCAATTTGGTCTCGGTCAATTTTTGTGTAGATGATTTAATGCTTTTACGAGGGGCTCCTGTTGATAGACGATCCTGGATTGATGATTGTATTGCAAGAATTTATCCGGGTTATCAAGACAGATTGCAAAAATACAACAAAATCAGAAGCCACAGAAATAATCTTTTAAAAAGCTTAAGAGGGCAAAGTTTTTCTGATGAAGTTTTATCAGTTTGGGATGAACAGCTTGTTATTTCAGGCAGTAATATTGTTTTTTTGCGCCTTAAATACCTTAATGAAATAAAAGAAACGGTAACGCAAAAACATTCCATCATTGCACCTGATGAAAAGTTGGATTTTAATTATGTTTCTACAATTTTTGGGGAGACAAATGATTTTGATGCCTATAGTATTGATGCAATAGCGGCTTTTTACAAAGAAAAAATGAAAGACGTAAGACAAGAAGAAATAATTAGAGCCAAAACACTTATTGGCCCTCATAGGGACGATATAGAATTTTTTATCAACTCAAAAAGTGCCACCAAATACGCATCTCAAGGGCAGCAAAGAACTATTGTTTTGTCTTTAAAACTATCAGAAATAGATATAATTAAGCAAAAAATTGATGACACGCCATTGTTGCTTTTGGATGATGTTTTGGCAGAATTGGATAAAAATCGCCAAAATTATCTTCTGACATCAATTGAGGATGATATTCAAACAATAATCACTTCAACAGATGCCCATGGTTTTGAGGCAGAATTTTTAAATGATGTTAAAATATTCCATGTAAAACAAGGAGAAGTTTTTGAAGTTTCATAATTTTGATAAAATAGGCGACATTTTACCAGATGTTTTGAAAAAAGCAGGTATCAATATAGGTATCAGCCAAATTGCTTTGTTTAATCTTTGGGTAGAAGTTGTCGGGAAACGTTTTTTGAGGACAACAAAAGCTATTAAACTTCACAGAAAAACCCTCACTATTGCAACCAAATCACCAGCTGTTACACAAGAATTGGTGATGTTTAAGGCGGATTTGCTCAAAAAACTATCAATTTTGACCCAAAATCTTGAAATAAAAGTAGACGATATTCATTTTAATCACAAAATTTGGTCAGAAGTTACAACTGATAAAACAGCCAAAGAACAATATGAATATCGAAAATACCTACCCGCACCAAAAGATGGTGATATTGCCAAAATAGAATTACCGCAAAATATAAAAGATGAAATAACTCAATCTTTTGTAAATACAGAAAATCTCACAGATGAAATGAAACAAAAAATCATCAAAACAATATCAGATGATATAAAAAGACAAATTTGGAAAAAAGAAAACGGATATCCGCTTTGTCAAACATGCTTTATACCTCTTGATTACATTGACGAGGGGCAAGAGCCGATTTGTCCTGTTTGTAAAAACATAAAATAATATTTGAATTTTTATACTCAGCTTAAATTCTGCCTACTTGGTTTCGGCCGTTTTCTTTGGCGGCATAAAGACCTTTATCTGAATATTCAATCAATTCTTGAGGTGTCTCACCATTATCGGGGAATGTAGATACCCCAAGGCTTATGGTAACATTTGTAGTGACTTTTGCGTTGAGTTGAAAAGGTGTCGATGCGATTTTTTTGCAAATTTTATCAGCAGCAATAACTGCATGATCAAAATCATTATTAGGCAATATAATTGCCATTTCTTCACCGCCGTATCTTGCTACTATATCTGATGTTCTGACGGATTTTTTAAGTAGTTCCGCTACTTGTTTTAATACAGCATCACCCGCTTGGTGGCCGTAGGTGTCGTTGAATTTTTTGAAAAAATCAATATCTATTAAAATCAAAGAAAATTTTCCGTTGTATCTTTTGGCATTTTCTATTTGAAAGGTCATTTGTTCTTGGAAAAATCTATGATTGTACAATCCTGTCATACTGTCGGTTGTGGCGAGTTTGTAGGTGTAATCAAAGTCTTTTGATTTGTTTTTGTATTTGATTACATACGAAACTATAAACGTCAAAACCAACGCCAAAGAAGTAAAAGTTGTATCAATCCACAAGTTGGAATAATCCATCAAAATCAAAGTAATGAGCCAATAACTGCCCAAAGTCGCACCAAAAAGAGACAAAGATGCAAAAGCTGTATTGGAATTGAGGGTAAAAATCCCAATCAAAATCCCAAGCAAAACAGCAATTAACCATGTTGTAAAAGAAGAAGTTCTTTTTATTATATTGTTGTCCAAGATATTATTAAATAAAGTGCTTTGTAGCTCAATACCTGCTACATTGCTGCTTATCGGGGTGCTTTTTATATCATACATGGAGTTTGCCGTAACTCCGATGAAAACAATTTTGTCCTTGAATACTGACGGATTTTTTTTCATTTGCCAAAAAGGTACAGAATTAAAAGAGTTGTTGTACCAGTTGAGAATCATATATCCGTTTGGCTGAAGCTGGTATTTTTTGCCGTTTAAGATAAGATCATTTTCTTTTGTTATTTTAAATTCTTTTATATTCAAATAATCAGCGGCTGCTTTTAGCCCAAGATAAGGATACAGATTGTTTTTGTACCCGACAAAACTTGGCGTTCCTCTTGAGATTCCATCAAAATCTCTTTGGCAGTTAATCATTCCGATATTTTTTGTTTCGTTTATAAGCTCTGATAAAATAGGCCTGTAGTTTTTGTATACAGGAAACTGTACAGAACCGTTATTTGTGACATCAGCTTCAAGGTGTTTGGGTATTGGTGGGTGTTCAATGGAGCTTATATCATCAAGGTTCATCGCAGCATATACGTTTTGGTTTTTTTTGATGGAGTTTATTAATTTTTTATCAGATGTTGGTTCGTCTGATTTATTGACGAACATAAGATCAAGAACAATTTGTTTTGCGCCTGCTTTTTCCAAAAAATCAATGGCTTCAACATAGGCAATTCTATCCCATGGCCAGGCTCCGTATTTGTCTTTTAATATTTCAAGGCTGTTATCATCTATGGCCAAAATAGTTATATCGGGGCTCACATTTTGTGCTTTGGTATGGATATTTTGCCTAAAATCAAAACTTTTTAATTCAAAAGCAAAAATAATTTGCCTTAAAACAGGCAGAGAAAAAATAACAAAAAGAACACTTATAAATAAAGTTACATACAAACCGTATATTAAATTCTTTTTCATTTTGAAAATCCGCACTAGCTATCTACATATCCAGTATAAACTATTCATCAAGTTTTAGACAACTCGGTACGACAATAGCTTTGCCGTATTCTAAAAAATCTACCAGCATCTCATCTTCGATGACTTTGATTATAATGCCTTTTGTACCATGCGGGATGGGGTTTGGGCCGTAGTAGGTTTTTCTTTGTTTATAAATAACTTTTTGCCCGTTTTTAAACATTTTGCACAATTATTTCAAAGGTGTCTTTTGTTTTGTTTTCTTTAAGAAATAAATATGTTTTCAATTGTTCTAAAGTTTCGTCTAAGCCATTTGGGTTTTTTAAAAAATGTAAGAGGCATTCCTCGTTTAAGTTCATCGAATTAAAGACTCCAAAATTAATCTTCCTTGATTTAATTATAGAGTTTTTGTAATAATAAACATCCTCCAATGGGTGAATTCTCAAGGGTCTAGGGTGGTTTAGACCATCGTTTCTTTGATGTAGAAAAGACCTTGGCTTACATTTTTTGCAGGAGAAAATTTGCTTTAAAACATTTTTTCTCTTAAAAAATTTGCCATATGAACATCACAGTGTTGGTAATGATTACTAAGCCATGTCATCATAAATGTTTTAAATTTTTCTATAAAATCATCGCTGAATCCCGATTCTTCAAATCCCAGCTTTAACTCTTCGAAGGTTTTGGAAAAATTGGCATGTTCTTTGGTGTGTTCTTCCAATAAAGGATAAGCATATTTGAACATATAGGCTTCTTCTGTTTCAAAGTGTAATTTTGAATAACGTTCTATATCAAGCAAAATATCCCACAAAAGATCCTTTGTGGGTGTTTGTTTTTCAAAAAGATCCATCGCCAAAAACAGACTTTCGTGCTGTTCGTCAATATCTTTTATTCCGGTTATTAATTTTTTGTCCATTGTCATAAACTTCAACTGCCTTTTTATGCTCCAAGTGAAATCATCAGCTCTTCTATTGCTTTCATTTGAGATTCTATTTCTAAAAGACGCTCTTTTGTTTGGCTGAGGACCTCTTGTGGAGCGTTGGCTACAAATTTTTCGTTATTTAAGCGACCCGTGAGAGAGTTTTTTTCTTGGGCCAGTTTTTCTGATTTTTTCTTTTGTTTTTGTATTTCCGCATGGATGTCTATTAATCCCGCCAAAGGCACAAACAGTGTTGTATTACCGATTACAGCAGTTGCGCTTTGTTCTGGGACTGTTTTTTCTTTGAGAAGTTTTATTTCATCAACTCTTGCAAGTTTTTTTATGTAGCTTTGGGTTTTTTCAAGCAAAGCCGTATCTTGTTCTGTTGCAAAAAATTCTGTATTAATGGCTGTTGATGGTGCTATATTGAGGCTTTGGCGGATGTTTCTGATTGCTTTTATTGATTCAAAAACAAACTCCATTTGATTTTCTGATTCTTTGTTTTCAAATTTTGTATCAAAAACAGGATAATCACATTTCATAAGAGCCATTTGCCCGTCTTTATAGGCTTCGCCGGGAATAATTTGCCATATTTTTTCTGTTATATGAGGCATAATCGGATGTAAAAGTCTTAGAGTTCTCTCAAGAACATATCTTAAAACCCTTTGAGTATTGGCTTTTTCAGCACCTTGTAATTGTGCTTTTGCAATTTCTACATACCAATCGCAATAGCTGTTCCAAAAGAAATCATACAAAATGTGCGCTACTTCACCGAGGCGGTAGTTTTTGATATTTTCGTTTGCCTCTTTTGCGGTTTCGTTCAATCTGTGCAAAATCCATTTATCAGCAGGTGTAAGTGCTGTCATATCGATTTGTTTATCATCAACACCTTCTATATTCATCAAGACAAATCTTGAGGCGTTCCAGATTTTGTTGGCAAAATTTCTTCCGAATTCGAATCTTTCATCACTCACCTTAATATCTTGTGAACCGTATGTGAGAAGGTTTGTAAGTGTAAATCTCAGCGCGTCGCAACCGTATTTGTCAATGATGCCGACAGGGTCGATTGTGTTGCCTTTTGATTTGCTCATTTTTTGTCCTTGTTCATCTCTTATGAGTCCATGGATGAATACTGTTGAAAATGGGGCTTTGTCTGTGAATTCATAACCCATTGTGACCATTCTTGCAACCCAAAAGAAAATAATATCAAATCCTGTGACAAGCGTTGTGGTTGGATAGAATTTTTGGAAATCTTGAGCGTTTTTATTTGGCCAGCCCATTGTTGAAAATGGCCATAGGCCTGATGAAAACCAGGTATCTAAAACATCAGAATCTTGCGTAAAAGAATGACCGTTACAATCAGGGCAAGTCTCAGGTGTTTTTGTTGCAACGACCATTTTGCCGCAGCGATCACAATAATAAGCAGGGATTTGATGCCCCCACCAAAGTTGTCTTGAGATGCACCAATCGCGAATATTTGTCATCCAGTCAAGATAGATTTTTGTCCATCTTTCAGGAATAAATTGTAATTCCTCTTTTTCAATAGCTTCAATCGGTCTTTTGGACAATGGCTCCATTCTGACAAACCATTGCTCTGAAAGATAAGGTTCAATTGTGCTGTCACAACGCTGGCAATGACCTACATTGTGTTCGTGGTCTTTTATTCTTATCAAAGAGCCTTGTTTGCTCAAAAATTCTATCGTTTTTTCTCTTGCTTCATATCTGTCAAGACCGCGAATCGGTTCAGGTACTAGGTCATTGTCGACCATATGGCCTTGTTGATCCATAATCCACAAAGGAGCAAAACCATGGCGTTTTCCTACTTCGTAATCATTTGGGTCATGCGCAGGCGTGATTTTTAGAGCTCCGGTTCCAAAACCCATTTCGACGTAATCATCAGCGATGATAGGAATTTCTCTTCCTGTTAGGGGAATACAAACTGTTTTGCCGACCAAATCTTTGTATTTGTAATCATTTGGGTTAACGGCAATTGCAACATCACCAAACATAGTTTCAGGGCGTGTTGTGGCGATTACAACGGCACCAACTTCATCTTTTAATGGGTATGAAATTTCCCACAAATGTCCTTGTTCTGTTTTGTATTCCGTTTCAATATCAGAAATAGCACTTTGGCAGCGTGGGCACCAGTTTACGATGTAAGCACCTTTATAAATAAGATCTTTATTGTATAAAGAGACAAAAACTTCTTTTACAGCTTCTGAGCAGCCCTCATCAAGGGTAAAGCGTTCTCTTGTTCGGTCAAATGAGGCACCCAAGCGTTTGAATTGATTCAAGATTTTGCCTTTATGATCATTTGCCCATTCCCAAGTTATACGAAGAAACTCTTCTCTGCCAAGATCAAAGCGCGATTTGCCTTCTTCTCTGAGTTTTTTTTCAACTACGTTTTGTGTTGCGATGCCGGCATGGTCTGTGCCTGGGAGCCAAAGAGCCTCATATCCTGCCATGCGATGGTATCTGATAAGAATATCTTGCAAAGTACCGTCAAGAGCATGCCCCATGTGCAAAACTCCTGTGACATTTGGAGGTGGAATAACAATCGAGTAAGGTTCTTTTTTTGATGAAGCATCAGCTTTGAAAAGCTCATTTTCTTCCCAAAATTTATAAATTTCTTCTTCTGTTTGAGTTGGGCTGTATGCCTTTGGCAGATTATTTAAATCTTCTTTTATCATTATTCACTCCAGAGTTTTGTAGTTTTGATATGTCTTTATATATCTTAAAAATAGCAAAAAAACAGTTCAAAAAAAAGTTTTACCGATTTAAATTAGATATAAAGCTAAAAGAAGGAAAAAGATATGCAAGTAAATAACACAGGTTTGAATTTCGGTTCTATTAAATTATCGTCACAAGCGTCTAAAAAGCCACAAATGGAGCTTTTTAAATATTTTAAAGAACTAAATCCAAATGGAGACGTTAAAGGATTTATGCAAAAACCAAATGAAGATATTTTCCAAGCGGCAAAAGCTACTCGTGAAAAACTTGCCCCATCTAATATAGGGCTTATTTTTAATAAAGATAAAACATGGACCGTGGTAGCTCATACCGCAGAAGATGAAGCAGGTATGCACCAAAAAATTATTAGAGAGATTGATTCTGATGCGCATATTATTGATGATGCGCCAAGTGAATTTAGTATAAAAGCTTAGAAGTTATGCTTGTTAAAAATCAAAAAAATAATAATTTTCATGGTATAAAGCTTTCAAACAATTCTACGGATTTTGCTAGAGGTATTGCTTCTTATCTTGATACTAAAGGTTTTTGTGATCTTGGTAAGGGAGATATTTTTCAAAAATGTCCTGCTTTGGATAATAAAGCAAAAATTGCCCAAAAAATAAGAGACGGTGATCTTTTGTATCATCCTGAGTTTGCTACGGTGTTTTTTCATGCAGAAGATGAGGCTTATATAGTTGGTTGTGACAGGTTGCTTGAGCAAAAAATGATTCCCTTTGTTTTGGAAAAAGACCCTAAGGCAAGTATTAATTTGATGATATAGGTTTTGTGCCCTGTGGTGTTGACTTAAGGGTTATCTCGAATTAATATGGTTAAAGAGTATATCGGAGTGGCGGCAAGCTGGAGCCCACCAAAGCATCAGAAATTTGTTACCGTCCCGTATCGTAAATTGAAAAACAAATAAAGACCACATCGGAGTGGCGGCAAGCTGGAGCCCGCGAAAGCATCAGAAATTTGCTACCGTTCCGTATCGTAAATTGAAAAACAAATAAAGACCATGTCGGAGTGGCGGAACGGTAGACGCGCACGCTTGAGGGGCGTGTGGAGAAATCTGTGAGGGTTCAAGTCCCTCCTTCGACATTTTTTGCACATTGAAGACGGGATAAAGGACTTTCACCCTGCGGGTTTACCCTTTCGGGCATCCTGATATGTACGGCTCACGTAGTTCGCCTACATCTCAAGCCAAGTCCCTCCTTCGACATTTTTTCGCACCATTTTATTATTCCAAAACGTAGACTTCATCTTTTTATAGCAAGGACAAGAATATGCTTGAGCGCTTTACCGAAAAATCTATCAACGCAATGGTAACATCACAAGATATTGCCAAAACTCTTGAGCATGATAAGCTTTATCCGCTACATTTGCTTTTGGGCTTGATTGACCTAAAAACAGGTATTTTGGCGAGAGTTTTAAAAGTAACAGGGGTCAATTCAGAGATTTTTTCAGAAGATGTTAAAATTTCTCTTAAAAAATATCATACGGATTCTATCCCCGAAATAATGCCTTTTAGCAAGCAGGTGCGTGATATTTTGGACGGATCTTGGACTGTGTCAAAAGCTATGGGGGCTAATTATATCGGGCCTGAACATATTTTTTTGGTTTTAACGGAAGACCAAGATATTTTGAAAGTCTTTGAAAACCATGATATAGATATTCAAAAAATTAAAGCCACTTTAAGAAGAATCGTTGAGAAAAAAACACAACATCTTAAGCACCCTGAGGGCACAAAGCCTGAAAAGGAGACGTACTTTTCGATTCCGGGTCTTTTCAATGAACCTGAAATTGCAGATATTATGAATTGCGCAATTAAAAAATTATCCGAGTCAAACCTTGAAGCTTTAGGTACAGAGCAGGTTTTGCAGGTAATTTTAGAAAAAAATCTCTTGGGCGAAATCCTTATAGGTGATGAGATTACTTATGATGCAGTCAATGGTGAACTTTCTCATATTTCATCAAGAAAATCAGAATTTGTCGATAAAAATATCTTTTGCACGCCAAAGCTTTACAATGTTATTAATAGAGCTTATGAATATTCAAAAGAGCTCGGTTCGACAGAGCTTTTGCCTGAGCATATAATGCTTGGAATTTTGGATGAAAAATCAGGACTGGCTTATACTGCCATCAAAAATTTGTACCCAAATACGGATGATCTTTTTGATAAAATTATCAAGCCTATTGAAAAGCAAAAACCTACAACTTTCACAATTTTGAGCCTTGCAAGAGAAGAAGCCAGACGACTTGCGCACCAAATGCTCGGAACAGAACTTATTCTTTTTGGAGTTTTGGCAGAAGGCTCAGGCATCGGGGCGGTTGTTTTGTCAGAATTAGGCATCAAAATAAAAGATGTTCGCTTCGAAATAGAAAAAATCCTTGGATTCGGTTCTGAATATGAAGCAAATGAGATTTATTATACCGCAAGAGCCAAAAGACTTCTTGAAATGGCGTGGATTGAAGCCAAAAAATACAAAAAACCCCGCATAGAATCGGAGCATATTTTGCTTGCGATTATCAAACTTAAAGATTGTATTGCGATGAAAGTTCTGACTAATTTGGGCGTTGATGCTATTGAGATCAGACAAGGTATTTTGTCCAAAATCGAGCAGGAATAAATTCTCTTATAGCATGCCCTGTACGGTTTTTAGGGGTGTTTTGCGGTTTAAAATATTGTGCATGTGGAATACTATAAGTGTAGTATTTATCAATTTGAAAATTTAATATATAATGGTAAAAAGTCTTTAACAAACGGCTGATTTTTCAGCTAGAAACGGAAGACATTATGGAAAAAGTCCTGCTATTAAATGCGTCATATGAGCCACTACGGGTGTGCAGTTGGCGGCGGGCCTTGGTTTTGGTTCTCAAGGGGAAAGCCGATGAGATAAGTTGCCTTGACAGTTTTATTGACGGGCAAGACTCAGATGTCCCCTACATTATAAAAATGCGTTATTATGTGGCAGTTCCTTATCAGGAGCTGCCTTTTAGCAAGCAAAACATTTTGGTCAGGGATAATTACACTTGTCAATATTGCGGCAAAACCCACTGTAGGCTTACATTGGATCATGTTTACCCAAAATCTCGCGGAGGCGATTATTCTTGGGAAAATATCGTTGCGGCGTGCCCTGAATGTAACCAAAAAAAGGGCAGCAGAACACCTGAGGAAGCAGGTATGAAATTACTCAAAAAACCTGAAAAACCTCGCAATTATTTTGATTTTGAACTCAAAAAGCACGGTTTTGATGATATAGATATGACACAAGTTTGGGGAGAATACGCCGCCAGTTGATTTTGTTTTTGATATAATATTGCTCGAAGACAGTTTTTGAAAAAACCAAGAGGAAAATATCATGACAAGACCAATGACAATCACAGAAAAGATTTTAGCTGACCATGCGGGACTACAAAGCGTTAAACCCGGTGATTTGATTACGGCAAAAGTTGATATTACCCTTGCTAATGATATTACAGGACCTGTTGCGATTAATGAGTTCAAAAAAACAGGTGCTACAAAAGTTTTTGACAAAGAACGTGTTGTTTTTGTTCCTGATCACTTTGTGCCAAACAAAGATATCAAATCAGCTGAACAAGCCAAAATGATTCGTGAATTTGCTCGTGAACAAGAACTTAAAAATTACTTCGATGTCGGAAGAATGGGCATTGAACACACTTTGCTTCCTGATTTAGGAATAGTTGGCCCCGGGGATTTGGTAATTGGTGCGGATTCTCACACTTGTACATACGGGGCACTTGGTGCTTTTTCAACAGGTGTTGGTTCAACTGACCTTGCTTGTGCTATGGCATTGGGTGAGACTTGGTTCAAGGTTCCTGAAACCATCAAAGTCGAGTTTTATGGCGAACTTCAAAAATGGGTCAGCGCAAAGGATTTGGTGCTTTTTCTTATTGGTCAAATAGGCGTTGATGGGGCACTTTACAAATCACTTGAAATCGGCGGAAGCGTAATTGAAAATATGCCGATGGACGGTCGTTTTACATTCTGCAATATGGCAATCGAAGCCGGTGCAAAAAACGGTATCATCATCCCTGATGAAACCACCCGTCAGTTCGCAGAAGGCAGATGCCAAAGACCTTTCAAATTCTACACAAGCGATGCGGATGCTGAGTATTCACAAGTTCTCAAATACGATGTTTCAAAAATTGAACCTCAAGTAGCATTCCCACATTTGCCCGAAAACACAAAAGGCATCTCACAAGTCGGTGAAATCAAAATCGACCAGGCTGTAATCGGAAGCTGCACAAACGGCAGAATTTCAGATTTGAAAATCGCAGCTGAACTTCTTGAAGGCAAAAAAATCCACAAAGACGTTCGTCTTTTGGTATTCCCTGGCACACAAGATATCTACCTTGAAGCCATCGAAAAAGGTTATGTTCAAACAATCGTAAAAGCAGGCGGAGCGGTCTCAACTCCTACTTGTGGACCTTGTCTTGGCGGTCATGCAGGGATTCTTGCTCGTGGTGAAAAATGTATTTCGACCACCAATCGTAACTTTGTCGGCAGAATGGGAGATACAGGGTCAGAAGTTTATCTTGCATCACCTGCAATTGCTGCTGCAAGTGCGATTTTAGGGAAGATAGCTTCACCTGAAGAGTTGTAAGAGTCATTGCGAGCATAAGCGAAGCAATTTAATGTCATTCCGAACTTGTTTCGGAATCTGACCACTTTCACCTGCGCGGTGGGCGGTAACTTTTTTCAAAAAGTCACCAAAAAGACCCGCCCACTTTTCGTTCACACGGTTCTAATACTCATTTCGCTAGGCTGCGGAACTCGCTTACGTTGTAAGCTCAGACAGTCCTCGCCCTCTTCGCTCCATTTTGTAAAGAACCGCAGTTCACTTACCAGATGGCGGGTTAGTTTTGTTTACAATACCTTCGCCAAACAAATCAACACCGAAAACATAGCCATAAGCTGAATCGAAGTCTCTATTCGAGTGCGAAAATAGTTCTCATCAGGGTGTTTTTCCAAATCATATGCGTGTATTTTCATAAGTCGATAAAGCTTGATAAAAATAGGTAAAGACAAAAATACAAGCAAAAAACTATAATCCAAAATCCCCTTACTCACCAAAAAAGCGATGTTGAGATATGCAAGGGCAATGAATTTTGTCAAAAATCTTAACGCCCTTGGTTTTGTGCCTGCCAGGCGGCAAAGGGTGATTTTGTTGTCTTCTTTGTCATTGTCAAAATCAATGAGCATATGCGTTGTTAAAACGGCAATGACCAAAATTCCCGTTGAGATAGATATAAGCATTAATTCTTTTGAATAACTATGCGTCATAACATAATATGTGCCAAGGTATAAAAAAGGTGCAAATAAAAGCCCGACTAAGACTTCGCCAAGGCCAATGTATGTGCAGGGGCTGTAAAATAGGCACAAAATTCCTGCTAAAGCGGCGATAATCGCAACGCCTATGCCGACTTTGATTGTCAAAAATAACCCTATCAATGCAGCAAGCCCAAAGTATATGCATACAACGGCCAAGGTATGTGGCAGTGTGGCTTCACCACTTTTTATGTACCAGCATTTTTCTTTGAGATTTTGGACATTTTTTAAATCTTTTTGATAATCAAAATAATCATCAAGAAGGTTTGTTCCAAGATGTGCAAGCAAAATCCCGAACAAAGTCAAAATTCCAAGCCAAATATTGCCCCCATCGGCTGTGGCCCAAACAAATACAACAAGCCAAGACATAATAGTCATAGGCATTGTGTAGAATCTTGCAGCTTTGAGCCAAAAAATAATTTTTTGCATTTATTTTTTCTCTAAAGTAATTTCCCATCCGTCATCAGGGCTTTGCTTTGCGCAAGCGACGATTTCTTGGGGTTGTTTATTTTGGGGTTCAGTAACATCTTTTGGGGTGTCTTTTGATATAGGAAGTCTGAATCCAAAGGTGCTGCCTTCGTGTTCTTTACTTGCAACAAAGACTTCGCCGTTGTGATGTTTTTCGATTGCTATTTTGACAAGGTGCAGACCTATGCCAGTTCCTTTAATAGTATGTGTGGCATTTTCGACACGGTAGAATCTGTCAAATATTTTTGGCAAATGTTCTTGGTTTATGCCAATGCCGTTATCTTCAACAGCAACTTCTATGTTTTTGCCTGTTTTGTCAACTTCTGCTCTGACTTTAACACGCCCGCCTTTGTGAGAGTATTTGATTGCATTTGAGAGAAGATTTTTGATGGCGCGTTCTATACTTTCTGAGTTCATATAAACCTTTGGAAGATTGGGCTCTATAATTACAGAGAAAGTCAGGTCTTTTTCTTTTGCTATTATATCAACCGATGAGACAACAAGCTCAATGATAGGAGCTATATTGGCAAAGCCTTTTTCCAGTTTGACATTTGGTGATTCTAAACGGGAGAAATCCAAAATATCATTTACCATAACATTCAATCTTGTGATTTCTTGATTTAGAATACCGATGAATTCTTTTTGAGTTTCTAAATTGAAATCAGCACCGTAATTGTATAATGTGTCGATGTAGCTTCTTAATACTGTGACTGGCGTTCTGAGTTCGTGGCTGACGTTTGAGATGAAATTGTTTTTCATCTGGTCAATCTCGGCCTCTTTTGTCATATCGTGAAGCACGATAATGTAGCCCATATATTCTTGATTGAGGTTGAACATAGGTGATATGACTGTTTTGTAAACTTTGTGATCAATTTTTACCTGAAATTCAGGTCCGTCTGCTTCCATATCTTCGAGAGGGGTATTTTTGAATTGTTCAATTTTGTCTTTGAAACAAAGCTCTCCATCAGAATCATAATAGTCTTGAATTTTGGCATCCATAATGGTTTTGGCATCAAGACCGAGGATTTTGAGAGCAGAATTGTTGAACAAGATTACTTTATCAAATTTGTCGCAGACAACAACCCCATTGACGATACTCATAAGTACGGCTTCGAGTTTGTTGCGCTCGTATGTCAATTTGTCTATGTTTTTTTCATCATAAAGTCTCAATCGCGATGACATATCATTGAATGAGTCAAAAAGGTGTTTGATATCTCCCCATAAGTCTTTTGTGTTGACAGTATAGCCAAAATCCCCTGATGAAATCCTGCTTACTCCATCGACCAGTAATCCTATTTGGCGGGTTAAAAGCATTGTGTTGACCATAACTGCGAAAACAGAAATTCCCCAAGCAACGATGAAAATGATAATCATGGAGCTTTTGGTTGTGGTTTTGACTGTTTGCAAGGTTTGACCGTTGAGTCCAAGTTCGATTGAGCCTATTGTTTGCTTTGTCCCGTCGGTTTTTTCTATCACGACAGGCGAGCTGAAGCATAGGTTACTTTCTTTGATGTTTCCTTCTTTTTGAGAGGCGAAAATTGTTTTGCCGCTTTGATCTTTGAAGGTTACAGAGCCTATATCTGCGTGGTTTTGAGTAAGGGTTTCGGCGTTTGCTTTTATGAGTTCATATTGTGCGCCTTGGGCAGTTTGTTCATCAATTGCTTGTACGGCAAGGGTTTTTGTCATCATAAGACCGAGCTTGTAATAGCTGTCAAAAATTTTCTTTTGGGTTGTGTGTATTACAAAAGCAGCGACCAAAATAATCAAAACAGAACTTGTTACAAGTCCTAAAAGCATAAGCTTATTTTGTGAAGAAATCCCGCCGGAGCGTTGTTTTTTTATAATTTTTGCCAAAATTTGTTACTCTCTTAAATTACATCTACAGCTGTAAACCCGATTTCTATAAGCCTTTTGTATGGATTTTGATTTATCGCATAAGTTTACACTATCCCATTAATAGAATTATATCATCTTAATGGATTAAGGGTAGTTTTCTAAAGTATTTTTACATAAAAAATAAGTTATAATGGGTACAACAAAACAAAGGAGTGAAAATGTTTAACAGACTCTGCAAAATAATCTTCATCCGGCATGGTGCGACATCTTTTTCTGAAGAAAACAGATTATATGATTCTGATGATTATCCTCCTTTGAATGAACTCGGAAAAGAAGAAACAGAAAAAATCACCAAATGGCTCAAGCAAACATGTCCGAATGTTGACAAAATCTACACAAGTTCTGCGCTTAGGTCTATTCAAAGTGCCAGGATGATTGCTAAAAATTATAAACAAGAATTTGAAGTTATTGAGCAATTGCAAGAGCGAAAATCAGGTATTTGGGGTGGCTTGACGTATGGGCAGATTCAACAAAAATATCCTGACCTTTTTGCTCAGTACAAAAAAGATCCGACATCTTTTGTGCTTGAAGGGGCTGAAAGTCGTGCGGATATCAATAAACGCGTCGGAAAAATTATCGGTGAGATTATAAAAGATAACCCGTATAAAACTATTTTTGTTATAACACATGCAGGTGTGGTACAGTCTGCAATCAGCTCTGCATTGAGGATAGAGCCTATTCACCAAAACAAAATCTACATACCCACAGGCTCTGCTACACAAATAAGTTATTTTAATGATTGGGCAAGTCTTGTATACTCAGGATACGTACCGTTATAAGGAGTTTTTATGGAACAGACGATTAATTTTATCAAAAGTAAGACTAATATTCAGCCTGAAATAGGTATAATTTTGGGTTCAGGTCTTGGCACGATGGCCAATGAGATTGAAGGAGTAAAAATTCCTTATGCGGAGATTCCCAATTTTTGTACTTCTACCATAGAAGGCCATGCGGGTCAGCTTGTTATCGGTTATCTTGAGGGCAAAAAAGTTATTGCTATGCAAGGCAGATTCCATTTTTATGAAGGGTATGCAATGAAAGATGTTGTTA